>NZ_JBXUOV010000092.1:0-22822 GCF_057196585.1 Micromonospora sp. ATLC20 | reverse complement strand
GCCGGCGGTGGCTCAGCGGCCGGCGGCGGCGACCAGGCGGCGCAGCGGCGCGTCCGGGTCGGCCAGGACGCGCCCGGCCAGCTCCGCGTAGCGGCGGACGAAGTCCTGCGCCCAGGCCGGCTCGAACTGGTCCTCGGCGTAGGACAGCCGGGCGTCGAACCGGTCGGCGCGGGGGATGACGGTCAGGCTCAGGCCGAAGCGGCTCAGCCCCTGGCTGGGCCGGAACGTGTCGATCTCCAGCCCGTTGCGCACCGCGGTCGGCGACCAGGAGTCCGGCGCCCGGTCCGGCAGCATCTGGAAGACCACGTCGTTGACCCGGCCGCCGGCCTCGCGCAGCGCCGGCACCGGCACCGTCTGGTAGGGCACGCCCTGGTGCACGACGGCGTCCAGGACGGTACGGCGGGTCGCGGCGAGCAGGTCGCGGAACGAGCCGCCGTCGGCCAGCCGGGTGCGCAGCACCAGCATGTTGGCGAAGAAGCCGACGGTCAGCTGCACCTCCGGCCGGGTGCGGTTGGCGAACAGCGAGGCCACCGCCAGATCGTCGGCGCCGGTCTCGGTGTGCAGCAGCAGGTAGTAGAGGCCCAGCATCACCGGGAACAGCGTGGTCCGCTCGGCCTTGGCGAACGCGCGCAGCGCCGCCGCGTCCGCGTCGCCGAACTCGTGCAGCGCCAGCCCGGGGCGCGGCGCGCCCTGACCGGGGCGCCGCGCGGGCAGGTCGGGCACCCGCATCCCGTCGAGCTTGGCGGCCCAGTAGTCGTGGTCGGCGCGCAGCTGCCCGGAGGCGCTCTGCTCGTGCTGCCAGGCGGAGAACTGCCGGTACTGCCACCCGACCGGTGCCGGCGGCGCGCCGTCACCGAGCAGCGCGATCACGTCGTTGATCAGCACCCCGCAGGACCAGGCGTCGGAGACCAGGTGGTGCATGTTGGCGCAGAGCACGTGGTCGTCGGCGCCGATCCGCCAGGCGTGCCAGCGCACCGGGGCCTGCTCGACGGCGATCGGGGCGCGCAGCTCGTCGGCGTACTGCCGCTGGACCTCCGCCTCCGCGCCGGCCGGCAGCTCGGTCCACTCGACCCGGGTCGGGCCGGGCTCGTGGACGCGCTGCACCAGGTCGCGCCCGCGCCGGTGCAGCGTGGTGCGCAGCGACTCGTGCCGCCGCATCAGGATGTCGACGGTGCCGGCCAGCTTGCCGGGGTCGAGCGGCCCGCGGATGCGGAAGCCGGCCGGGCAGTTGACCGACGACGTCTCGGCTCGGTAGTGCGCCAGGAACCACATCAGCCGCTGACCGATGGAGGCCGGGATCTCCGTGTACGACATGGTGGGGAGTCTATGGGCGTATCTGCTATCTGCGCTCTACTGCCGGTCCGGACACTCGTGGTAGTCCTAACCCATGTCTGAGGATGCGATCGAACACCGGACCCGGGTCATCGTCGTCGGCGCCGGCTACGCCGGGCTCACCGCGGCGCTCTTCCTGGCCTGGCGCGGTGTGCCGGTGACCCTCGTCGAACGCCATCCGAGCACCTCGGTGCAGCCGAAGGCCTTCGGCATCGTGCACCGCAGCATGGAGCTGCTGCGCCAGATCCCCGGCCTGGAGGAGAAGATCCTCGCCGCCGACGTCATCGACTTCGTCAACGAGGCCCACATCACCATCGCCACCGACATGAAGGACCCGGACCCGGAGGTCCTGCTGGCCGGCAACGACGACACCATGTCGCGGCTGATCCGGCTGACCCCGGCCGGGTTCGGCGCCCTGCCGCAGTCCAAGATCGAGGCGATCCTGCGGCGCACCGCCGAGGAACTCGGCGGCGACCTGCGCTTCTCCACCCGGCTTGAGTCCTTCGACGAGGACGACGACGGCGTGGTGGCCACCCTCGTCGACCTGCCCACCGGGCGCCGCTACCGGGTGGCCGCCGACTACCTGGTGGCCGCCGACGGCTGGCAGGCGCCGGTCCGCGAGTGGCTGGAACTGCCCACGCACGGCGTCGGCGAGCTGTGGCGGTGCCGGACCATCCTCTTCGACGCCGACCTGACCGAGCTGCTGGCCGGGCGCAAGGCGCTGCTGACGTACTTCAAGAACGACGAGTTCACCGGCCTGTACGCGTACCTGGAGAACGCCCGCGAGGTGTTCGGTGTCTCCGGCGCCCACCTGCTCGGCATCAACTACTTCATCGAGCGCGGCGAGAGCGACGACGACTTCACCGACGAGCGCTGCGTGGAGCTGGTCCGCAAGGCCATGGTGGAGCCGGACCTGGAGGTGACCATCACCGACCAGTCCACGTTCGTCATCGCCCACCGGGTCGCCGACCGGATGCGCGAGGGCCGGGTGTTCCTGGCCGGCGACAGCGCGCACGTCATGCCGCAGACCGGCGGCCTGGGCGGCGCCACGGCGATCCAGGACGGCTACGACATCGCCTGGCGCATCGCCGCCGTCGTCGCCGGATACGCCGGGCCGAACCTGCTCACCGGCTACGACGCCGAGCGACGGCCGGTGGGGGAGTCGACCGCCAACCGGCAGCTGCACCGCCTCTCCGAGCGGATGGCGCCGCAGCTCAAGACGTTGCAGTTCGCCGAGGAGGTGAGCCCGGTCTGGGAGCACCTGGGCTACCGGGTCCACTCGCCGTTCGTCAGCACCGAGCCCGACGACGACGGCGACCTGCTGGAGGACCCGGAGCTGGCGCAGGCCCGGCCGGGCAGCCGCGCGCCGCACGTGCCGGTCCGGCACGGCGACCGGGAGATCTCGCTGCTGGACCTGTTCGGCCGCGACCACGTGCTGCTGCTCGGCTCGCCCGGCACGCCGTGGCGGGCCGCCGCCGAGAAGCAGGCCGCCGCGCTGGGCGTGCCACTGCCGGTGTACGCCTTCGGCGCCGACCTGACCGACCACACCGGCGAGGCGGCACGCCGCTACGACCTCGGCCCGGACACCGCCGTCCTGGTCCGGCCGGACGGCTACGTGGTGTGGCGGGCCCTGTCCCGGCCCGACGACCCGGAACGGGCGCTGCGCGACGCCCTCACCACCGTCCTCGGCCGCGCTCCCGAGCCGGTCGAGCCGCCGCAGTGGTCCGAGCCGGCGCTGCGACGCACCGCGATCCGGTTCTTCTCCAACATCCGCCGCTGACGTGAGCCGGATCGCCGTCGTCGGGGCCGGCATGGCGGGCCTGGCCGCCGCGTTGTTCTGCGCCCGCCGGGGCCACGAGGTGACGCTGCTGGAACGCGACGCCGCCGCGCCGCCGGACGGCGCGGGCGCGGACCGGTGGTTCACCGACTGGCACCGGCCGGGCCTGCCGCAGGGACGGCACTCGCACAAGTTCCTGGCCCGGTCGTGCCGGGTGCTGGCCGAGGAGGCGCCGGACGTCCTGGACGACCTCGTCGCGGCCGGCGCGGTGCGGGTACCGGTCAGCCGCCTGCACACCGGGCCGCCGCCGGTCGACGAGTTCGCGCTCGCCGCCCGGCGGCTGATGCACGAGGCGGTGCTGCGCCGCGCCGTCGGACGCGAACCGACCGTACGGCTGCGACCCGGTGCGACCGCCCGCGCACTGGTCACCGGGAGCCCGGACGGCGGCGTGCCGACGGTGGACGGCGTCCGGCTCGACTCCGGCGAGGTGGTGTCCGCCGACCTCGTCGTGGACGCCGCCGGACGGCACGCCCGGCTGCTCGACTCGATCGACGTGCGCCGCCCGCCCGCGCTGGTGCATCCGTGCGGGTTCGTCTACCTGACCCGGCACTACCGGCTGCGGCCCGGCGCCGAGCTGCCACCGCTGGACCGGCCGCTCGCGATGAGCCTCGGGTACGCCGCCACGCTCGCGTTCCCGGCCGACAACGGCACGTTCTCGCTGTCGGTGACGCTGTCCGACCAGGACGAGCTGCGTCACGCCCTGCGCCGCCCGGCCACGTGGGACCGGTTCATCGCCGCGGTGCCGCACACCCACCGCTGGGCCCGCCGGGGCGTACCGCAGGGGCCGGTGCGCACCATGTCCGGCATCGCCAACCGCTGGCAGCGGATGCACGACGACGACGGACCGGCGCTGGCCGGGCTGGTCCTGCTCGGCGACGCCGCCCTCCAGACGAACCCGACGTACGGCCGGGGCGTCTCGATCGCGTTCCTGCACGCCCAGCAGCTCGCCCGCAGCCTGGACACGGCCGGTGACCCGGGCTCGGCGGCGTTCACCGACGCGTTCGAGGCGTGGACCGCCCGCAACCTCGGCGTGTGGTACCGCACCCAGGTCACCGCCGACACCGCGGGCCTGCGGCGGATGGCGGCCGGGCTGCGCGGCCAGCCGCCGCCGGTGTCCGACGACCCGTTCGCCCGCTTCATGGCCGGCATGGAGGTGCTGGCCGGGCGGGACGAGGTCGTCGCCCGCGCGCTCGGCCGCATGGCGCACCTGCTCATCACACCCGCCCAGCTGCTCGGCGACCGCGACGTGGTGCGCCGGGTGACCGGGTTCCTCGACGGCCGGACCGTCACCGACGACGCCGTCGAGGGACCGGCCCGGCGGGAGTTCGAGGCGATAGTCGCCGCCTGAGCCGCGACCGGACGGCACCTTCGGAGGCCACCATGGACGCACGACCCGCCCGGACCGACGCTCCCGCCCGCTGCCCGGTGACCGGCGCCGCGGACTTCGAGCCGTTCGGCCCCGCCTACAACGCCGAAGCCGGGGCGAGTCTGGCCGGGGCGCGCGCCGAACGGCCGGTCTTCCACCACCCCGGCCTCGACTACTGGATCGTCACCCGGTACCGGGACGTGCGTGCCGTGTTCGGCGACCCGGACACGTTCTCGGCGGCCAACGCGATGGATCCGTACCGCCCGCTGTCCCGTCCCGCCCTGCGCGAGCTGGTCCGGCGGCGGTTCACCGGCGGCCCGGTGCTGGCGAACGAGGACGAGCCGGTGCACCTGCGGCGGCGGCGCCGGCTCGCCAGGCCGTTCACCCGGCGCCGGGTGCAGCGGCTGGAACCACGCGTGCGCGCGCTCGTCGGCGAGCGGGTCGACGCGTTCGCCGGCCGGGGCCACGCCGACCTGGTGGCCGAGCTGCTGTGGGAGGTGCCCGCCCTGGTCGTCGCCGTCTTCATGGGCGTACCGGACGAGGACCTGGCCGAGGTGCGCGGCTACTCGGTGTCCCAGGCCGTGTTCAACTGGGGGCTGCCCACCGACGACGAGCAGGTGGCCGCGTGCGAGGTGATGGGCCGGTACTGGCAGTACGCCGCCCGCCTGGTGAGCGGGCTCAAGGAGGCCGAGGGCCGGGGCGCGGGCTGGATCGCCCACGCGGTCCGCGCCCAGGCCCGCAACCCGGAGCTGTTCAGCGACTCGTACCTGCAGTCGCTGGTGCTCAACGGCACCACCGCGGCGCACGAGACCACGGCGTCCGGCGCGGCCAACGCGGTGCGGACGCTGCTGGAGACGCCGGGCGCGTGGGCGGCGCTGTGCGCCGACCCGGCCGGCATCCCGGCCGCGGTGGAGGAGTGCCTGCGGCTGCGGCCCCCCGTCGTCGCCTGGCGGCGCCGGGTGGTCCGCGACACCGTCCTGGGTGGCGTGCCGCTGCCCGCCGGGGCCCGGCTGCTGCTGGTGACGGCGTCGGCCAACCGGGACGCCGAGATGTTCGCCGACCCGGACACGTTCGATCCGGCGCGGCGCGGCGTGCGCCGGCACCTGGCGTTCGGCGACGGCAACCACGCCTGCCTCGGCGCGCACCTGGCCCGGCTGCAACTGCGTGTCGTCCTGGAGGAACTGACCCGCCGCCTGCCCGCGCTGGAACTGGTGCCCGGCCAGGACTTCGGCCACGCCCCGAACACCTCGTTCCACGGACCTGAACGGCTGTTGGTGCGCTGGCCCGCGTCGTAGCGTTCGGGCATGACGGAGAATGCGGTCGGCATCTACCCGTGTCTGCTGTACCGGGATGCCGAAAAGGCGATCGAATGGCTGGTCGAGGCGTTCGGGTTCACCAAGAACGTGGTGTTCCCCGGCCCCGAGGGGACCATCGCGCACGCCGAGCTCGGCTGGCGCGGCTCAGCGGTGATGGTCAATTCCGTCGGCACCGGCACCCGCCTGGCCACCGAGGTCGGGCAGGGTGGCCTCTACCTCGTGGTGGACGACCCGGACGCGCACCACGCCCGCGCCGTCGCGGCCGGCGCGGAGATCATCCGGGAACTCAAGGACGAGGACTTCGGGACGTCCCGCGGGTACGCCGCCCGGGACCCCGAGGGCAACGTCTGGATCATCGGCACCTATCAGCCCGGCAGCACCCCGGCCCCGGCCTAGCGGCTCACGAACGGGTCGGCTGCACCTGGCGGGGTGCCATCGCGGCGCCCCGCCGGGTGGAGGTGCTCAGCATCTGCTGCATCCCCGCCGCCACCAGCCGGCCGTCCGGCGCCCAGACCTGGGCCGCCCCACCCAGCACGCCCCGGTGCGACGCCACCCCGGCCGCGTTCACCAGCAGCCACTCGTCGCCCGGGGCGCTGTCGTGGAACGCCACGTACAGGTCGATGCTCGGGGCGAACAACTGCGTCTCCAGCTCCGGGAACGCGTTCATCACCGCCGGCCACTGGAGACTGTCCACCAGGATCACCGAGCGGCAGGCGTCCAGCCACGGGTCGTCGAAGGTGGCCTGCGGCTGGAACCGGGCCCAGCTGAACGCCACCGGCGCCGGCGTCTCCAGCGTGGTCCGCCCGGCCAGCTCCCGCAGCGTGACGCAGTCGTGCCAGGGCGGCACGCCCCGCCCCTCCGCCTCCAGCAGCTCCCGCAGGTCGGGCAGCTCCTCCGGACCGGGCACCTCGGGCATCGGCGTCCACGGCCCGTCCGGGCCGGTGAGCCCGTCGTGCGCCGCCCACACCATGGCCTCCAGCACCGGCCGGCCGAACTGCGTCATGGACACCCGGGCCGCCGCCGCCCGGCGGGTCGCCCGCAACGTCACCACCGCGAGGTCGACGTAGCCGAACCGGGGCGGGCTCAGGAACTGGCAGGACAGGCTCGCCGGCCGGGGCAGGGACAGGGTCTGCTGGGCGGCGCGCAGCGCCACCGCGGCCAGGTAGCCGCCGTTCGGGCCCATCAGCGCCCAGTCCGAGCACAGCTTCGCCCGGAACAGGCCGTCGCCGGCCGGTTCGATGGTGGTGTCCTCGGCGAGGTGGCCCACGGCTCAGCCCGCCGTCGCCGGCGTCGCCGGGCGGCCCGGCGTCAGCAGGCTGACCACGGTGCCGACGCCGATGAGCACGGCGGCCAGCAGGAAGCCGCGGTCGTACCCGGCGGCCAGGGCGACAGCCGGGGACCGCCCCGCCTCGGCCAGGTGCGACGCGTGCGCCACGGCGGCGGTGACCAGCGTGGCCAGGCCGATCGCGCCGCCGAGCTGCCGGGTGCTGCTGATGACCCCGGACGCCAGGCCCGCCTGGGCCGGCGGGATGCCGCTGGTGGCCGCCGCGGTGATCGGCACCATCACGATGCCGATGCCCAGCCCGATCAGCACGGTCGGGGCGAGCAGGTCGACCAGGAACGTCGCGTCGGCCGGCGTCCGGGACAACCACAGCAGTCCGGCCGCGGCGACCACGCCACCGGCCACCAGCGGCAGCCGGGGACCGGTGCCCGGCAGGAGCTTCGTGGAGACGCCGGAGCCGGCGACGATGCCGATCGACAGCGGCAGGAACGCCAGCCCGGCCTCGATCGGCCGGTAGCCGAGGACCTGCTGGAGGAAGAGCGACAGGAAGAAGAACATCGACACCATCGCGGTGCCGCCCACCAGCGCGATGATGTTGGCGAGCGCGACGTTGCGGTGCCGGAAGAAACCCGGCGGCATGATCGGCTCGGCCGCCCGCGTCTCGACCACCAGGAACACCGCCAGCAGCAGGACGCCGACCGCGATCGGTACCAGGACGGGAGCGGAGAGGAACGGGTGCTCCCGCACGCCGACGATGCCGTACACGAGCGTGGCCAGACCCGCGGTGACGGTGACCGCGCCGGTGACGTCGAGGCGGCGGCGCGCCCCGGCGGCCGGCGCCGACTCGGTGAGCGCCCAGGCCGCGCCGGCGAACAGCAGCACGCCCAGCGGCACGTTGCAGAACAGCACCCAGCGCCAGCTGAGCAGGTCGGTGAGCACGCCGCCGGCCAGCGAGCCGATCGCGCCGGCGGACGCGGCGACCGCGCTCCACAGGCCGATCGCCCGCCCCCGCTGCTTCGGGTCGGTGAACGTGGTGACCAGCACCGTCAGCGTGGTCGGGGCGAGGATCGCGCCGCCGAGGCCCTGCACCGCCCGGGCGGCGATCAGCGTGCCCGCGTTCGGGGCGAAGCCGCCGACGAGGCTGGCCACGGTGAAGACGGTCAGGCCGGTGAGGAACATCCGCTTGCGTCCGAACAGGTCGGCGGTGCGGCCGCCCAGCAGCAGGAACCCGGCGAAGACGATGGTGTACGCGTTCACCACCCACTGCAGCTCGGCCGGGCCCATCGCCAGCGACTCGCCCATCCGGTCCAGCGCCAGGTTCACGATCGCGACGTCGAGGATGACCATGAACTGGGCGAGGCAGACCACCGCGAGGATCGCCCCGCTCGGCGCGCCGGCGGCGCGGGCCGGCGCCGGCGCCGCCTTTCCTGTCGTCGTCACTTGCGGGCTCCAAGGGCTCGGGCCGGCCCGGGACGCGCCGGCGGCGGGGAGGCTCGTGCGCTCGGGCGCGGCGGCCGGGGCTGGCATACTGCCCGCATGGCCGATCTCACCGGAACACACTATCGGGGTTACAGTCCGTATCTCTACTACGAGGACGCGGGCGCCGCGCTGGACTGGCTGGTCCGCACGTTCGGCTTCACCGAGAAGGTCCGCTACCTCGACGAGGCCGGTGTGGTCCGGGAGGCGGAGCTGCACGCCGGGGACACGCTCATCATGCTGCACGGCGCCGACCCCGGCTACTGGGCGAAGCAGTCGGCGCCCGGCCCGGTCGGGCACATGTGCATCGTGTACGTCGAGGACGTCGACGCCCACCACAAGGCCACTGTCGCGGCCGGTGTGGACGCGCCCGAGCCGGAGGACCAGCCGTACGGGGCACGGATCTACATCGTCACCGACCCGGGCGGACACCAGTGGACGTTCTGGCAGCACCTGACCGACGAGGTGCGGCTGGCGCCGGGCTGGCGCGAGGTGCGCCCGGCGTAGCGCCGTCGCGTCAGACCGGGTCCGGCTGCGGCCGCCGGTCCGGCGCGCCCGCCGCCCGCACGGCCAGCGCGACGTAGTCGGTGAGGAACGCCCGCGCCCACTCCGGGTCGAACTGGTCGTCGTAGAACAGCAGCGCCCGGCAGTCGCCGCCGGGTTGCGGGATCAGCCCCAGCTCCAGCCCGAACCGGCTGCGCAGCGCCTCCGGCACGTAGAGGTCGAAGTCGACGCCGCGCGCGGTGACCTTCGTGCCCGGTGGCGGCGTGAGCAGCATCTGGAACACCACGTCGTCGGCGCGCCGCCCGTTCGTCTGGAACCGCACCGGCAGCATCTGGTACGGGATGCCCTCGTGCAGGAACGCGTCCACCACGGTCCGGCGGGTCGCCTGCACCACCTCGCGGAAGCTCGCGCCCTGCGGGATCCGCGTGCGCAGCATCAGCATGTTGGCGAAGAACCCGACAGTCGACTGCACCTCGCGGCGGGAGCGGTTGGCGAACAACGACGCGACCGCCAGGTCGGTGCTGCCGGTCTCCCGCTGCAGGATCAGGTAGTACAGCGAGAGCATCACCGTGAACAGCGTGGTCCGCTCGGTGCGGGCCAGCAGCCGCAGCCGGTTGAACGTCTCGCGGTCGATCGTCTCGGCCTCCAGGTAGCTGCGCCGCGGCGCCTGCGGGTCCAGCTCACGCATCGGCACGTCGGGCAGCGTCAGCCCGGTCAGCTGCCTGGTCCAGTAGTCCTGGTGCGGCTTCAGCTCGCCCCTGGTCATCAGCTCGTGCTGCCACTGCGCGAACTCCGGGTACTGCCAGCCGATCGGCGTGAGGTCCGGCTCGCCGTCCGGGCCGGCCTCCAGCAGCCGGATCAGGTCCTGCACGATGATGCCGCACGACCAGGCGTCGGAGACCAGGTGGTGCATGTTCACCGACAGCACGTGCTCGTCCGGCCCGAGCCGCCACAACGTCACCCGTACCGGCCACTCGCTGACGTCCACGTTGTCGCGGACCTCGGCCGCGACCGCCGCGCCGAGCGTCTCCTCGTCCGGGTCCGGCAGGTCGACGTGGCGGACCCGTACCGGCGCCGGGTCGTGCACGTGCTGCACCAGGTTGCGCCCCTGCCGCACCAGCGTGGTGCGCAGCGCCTCGTGCCGCGCGGCCAGCCGGTCCAGCGCGATCTGCAGCTCGCCGACGTCCAGCGGGCCGTGCAGGCGGCACACGACGGGGCAGTTGAGCGATGCCGAGTCGGGCCGATAATGCTCCAGGAACCACAGCAACCGTTGTCCGATCGAGGCCGGCACTTCGCGTACGCCCATGCCCCGGAGTATCGAGATCCGGCGACGCCCGGCGCAATGCGATCCGGCCGGTGAAACGAGGTCGAGGGTGGAACCGTCCAGCTCACCGGCGCGGCAGGCGCAGGCCCTGTCGATGCGGTTGTTCCTGCACAGCCTCGGCGCGGCCGAGCTGATGACGATGTACCTCGGCCATCGGCTGGGGCTCTACCGGGTGCTCGGCGAAGGGCCCGTGACGGGTGCCGAGCTGGCCGCGCGCGCCGGTATCGGCGCCCGGCACGCCACCGAGTGGCTGGAGCAGCAGGCCGCCGCCGGGGTGGTCGAGCCCGCCGGGGACGGCCGCTTCCGCCTGCCCGAGGGACACCGGCAGGCGCTCACCGACGCCACCAGCCCGTTCGCGGTGCTGTCGCTCGCGGTGCTGCCGGTGGCCGGGCTGGCGCCGATGCTCGACCGGCTGGTCGAGGCGTACGCCAAGGGCGAGGGCGTGGGCTACGACGAGTACGGCGAGGAGCTCCGCGCCGCGCAGGCCGGCATGAACCGGCCGGTGTTCACGCACGAGCTGCCGCGCTGGATCCGGACCGCCCTGCCGGACGTACACGCCCGGCTGTCCCGGCCCGGCGCGGTGGTGATCGACGTCGGGTGCGGCACCGGTGACTCCTCGCTGGCGCTGGCGCTGGCGTACCCGTTCGCCACCGTCCACGGTGTCGACCTGGGCGCCGCCGCGATCGACGTGGCCCGCGACCGCGCCGCCTCGGCCGGGCTGGCCGAGCGGGTCGTGTTCACCGTCGCCGACGTGGCCGAGCGGCCCGGCGCCGAGCGCGGCGACCTGGTGTGCGTGTTCGACGCGCTGCACGACATGAGCCGGCCGGTACGGGTGCTCACCGCCGCCCGGGACCTGCTGCGACCGGGCGGCTGCGTGCTGCTGATGGAGCCGCGGGTGGGGGAGCGGTTCACTGCGCCGGCCGGTGAGGTCGAGCGGTTCATGTACGCGGTGAGCGTGCTGCACTGCCTGCCGGTCGGCCTGACCGGCGACGGCGACGACGACGGCGCCCCGGCCGGCACCGGCACCGTCATGCGGCCGGACACGGTGCGCCGCTACGCCGAGCGGGCCGGTTTCGCCGCGACCACGGTGCTGCCGGTGGAGCACCGGTTCCACCGCCTCTACCGCCTGGACCCGCCGGCCTGACCGGACCGGCCGTCTCACGGGGCCGGCCCGGCCGGGCCGCCTGCGGATCAGGCGGACGGGTCGCGGCGGGCCGCCACCCGGGCGCTCAGCCGGCTCGCCGTCGACTCGGACAGCACCCGGAACTCCGCGGTGGCCTCCACGCACACCCGGCCGGCGCCGTCGACGATCGTGCCCGTCGTGCCGAGCCGGTCGGGGGCGGTCGTCGCGATCCGGGCACGCACCCGGTAGTCGGCGCCGATGCGCAGCGGCCGGACGAACCGGGCCGTGGTGTCGACGGTGACCGCGAAGCGCCGGGCGCCGGCCACCACCGCCCACGCCATCGCCTCGTTCAGCACGGCCAGGCTCAGCCCGCCGTGCACGTACGTCGGCGCGCCGGAGTGCCGCTGCGCGAACGTGAACGAGGCGAGCACCTCGGCGCGCCCGTCGTCGTAGGAGAACGGGATCCGCAGCCCGTGCTCGTTGATCGGGCTGCACACGAAGCAGTGCGTCTCCAGCGGGCCGCTGTGCTCGTCCAGCCGTCGTACGGCCATCAGGCGCCGTCCCCGGTGAGGGACCGGCGCAGCGCCCGCTTGTCGACCTTGCCGGCGCCGGTGTGGCTGAACGCGGGCACCACCTCCAGCCGGTCCGGCAGCTTGTACGCGGCCAGCCCCCGGCCGGTCAGGAAGGCGCGCAGCTCCGCGAGGTCGAGGCCGCCGCCGTCGTCGCGCCGGACCACCACGGCGCAGATCTTCTCGCCCAGCGCCGGGTCGGGCACCGCGATGACGGCGGCGGCGCGTACGCCCGGATGGGCCTCGATCTGGCTCTCCAACTCGGCCGCGCCGATCTTCTCGCCACCACGGTTGATCACGTCCTTGATGCGCCCGGCGACCATCAGGTTGCCCTCCGGGGTGAGCCGGACCAGGTCGCCGGTGCGCAGGTAGCCGTCGGCGGTGAACGCGGTGGCGTTGTACTCCGGCGCGTCGTAGTAGCCGCGCAGCGTGGTCGGCCCGCGGACCAGGAACTCGCCGACGCCGCCCGGCGGGACGTCCCGGTCGTGCTCGTCGACGACGCGGTACTCGTCGGCCGGGATCAGCGGCCGGCCCTGGGTGGTGGCGATCGTCTCCGGAGGGTCGTCCAGCCGGGTGTACCACAGCGGTCCCTCGGCCATCCCGAACCAGTGGCTCAGCCGCAGCCCTCGGCCCAGGATCTCCCGGGCCACCTCCGGGCGCAGCGGCGCGCCGCCGACCTCCAGCAGCACGCCGGACAGGTCCACGCCGTAGTCGGCGGCGAGGTCGAGCCAGACCGCCAGCAGCGGCGGCATCAGCGTGGTCAGCGTGACGCCCTCGGCGGTGATCAGGGGGAACACGTCGTCCGGGCTCGGTGTCGGGCTGAGCACGACCCGGCCGCCGGCGCGCAGCGTGCCGAGCACGCCGGGGCAGCCCAGCGCCGCGTTGTGCGCCGCCGGCAGCGAGGCGAGGTAGACGCCGTGCTCGTCCACGCCGAGCGCCTCGGCGCTGCGGCGCAGCTGGTAGGCGTAGTCGTCGTGGGTGCGGGGGATCAGCTTCGGCAGCCCGGTGGTGCCGCCGGAGAGCAGGAAGAACGCGACGTCGCCGGGATCCGGGGCGGGCAGCTCCCGGGGCTCGTCCCGCACGTCGCTCAGAGCCAGGTGCGGCCCGGGCTCCCCGGCCACGATGACGTGGTCGAGGCCGGCGGCCGACGCGGCCACCGTCGCGGCCAGCGGCCGGTGGTCGTACCCGCCGAAGCGGTCCGGCACGACCAGCGCCCGCGCCTCGGTGTGCCGGGCCAGGTAGGTCAGCTCGGCCTCGCGGTGCGACGGCAGCGCGAACACCGGTACCGCGCCGAGGCGGAACAGGCCGAGCGCGACCACCACGAACGCGGCCGTGTTCGGCAGTTGCACCACGACCCGGTCCTCGGCGCGCAGGCCGAGCCGGTGCAGACCGGCGGCGAACCGGTCGGCGGCGGCGTCGAGTTCGGCGTAGGTCATCCGGCCGCCGGTGTCGACGACGGCGGTGCGGCCGGGGTGCCGGCGCGCCCCCTCACGGCCGATCTCGCCGAGCAGCTCACCGGTCCAGATGCCCGCGGCGCGGTAGCGTTCCGCGTCCGTCTCGGGCCAGGCGACACAACCTTTCAGCACCGCACGACTCCCCTGTCAACTGTGGACGCGTCCGCCTCGGGCGAGGTGCGCTCCACCTTGGCCGGTGCCGTCGCGGCCCGGCAAGCGGTCAGCGTTGCCGCCCGCGGGGCCCGGCTGCGATCCTGCGCGGGCGCAGGTCCCCCCGGTCGTGACCGGGTGCGACTGCGGATGCGCATCAGTTGCACAGCCGGCCGCCCGGCCGGGGCACTGTCATCCGACGGGAGGGGACGTATGGGCCCGGATGTCAACGGCGGCGACGGGCGGGGCAAGGAGTGCCGGTCGGACGCGGGTGAGCTGAGCGCGCGCACCGAGGCCGGCCGGCGGATGGTGGAGCTGGCACAGGAGCACGCCGCCGACTTCGCCACCCGCGCCGCCGACCACGACCGGGACAACACGTTCGTCCGGGAGAACTTCGAGGCGATGAAGGCCAGCGGCTTCCTCGCCGCCACCGCGCCGCGGGAGTTCGGCGGCCTCGGCGTGTCGTCCCTGCACGACCTCGTCGTCGCGGTGTCCCGGCTCGCCCGCGGCTGCCCGTCCACCGCGATCGCCGCGAACATGCACCTGGGGTTCGTGTGGAGCACGGCCCGGGGCTGGCGGGCCGCCGCGCAGCCGCCGCCGCAGCTCACCATGCTGCTGCGGCTGCTCGGCCGGGGCCGCATCGTGGTGTCGCACGCCGGCACCGAGCCCGGCGGCGGGGCGATCAGCTTCCCGCGTACGACGGCCGAGCCGGTCCCCGGCGGCTACCGGATCAACGGGCACAAGATCTTCGCCACGAACGCCGAGATCGCCGAGACGGTGGTGGTGTTCCTGCGGGTGCCCGACGGCGCGGGCTGGTTCAACGCCGGCACCGCTGTGGTGCGCACCGGCACACCAGGGATGACAGTGGAACGCACCTGGGACGCACTCGGCATGCGGGGCTCGGGCAGCCACGACATCCGCTTCACCGACTGCGTCGTCGGGCGGGACATGGTGCTGGTCGGCCGCCCACTGGGGGAGATGGCCACCGAGTGGCCGGGCCTGCTGGCGGTGAACTTCCCGCTCGTGGCCGCGTACGTGGGCATCGCCGAGCGGGCGATGAGCCACGTGACGGAGCTGGCCGTGACGCGCCGCCAGCAGCCCTCCGGCCAGTTGCTCGCACACCGCGCGCCGGTGCGGTCGCAGGTGGCGGAGATGGCGGTGGAGTTGGCCGTCGCGCGGGCCACGCTGGGCCGGGCCGCGGAGGCGATCGACGCGTTCCTGGCCCGCCCCGACGCCGAGGTGGAGCCGGCCGACGCGTACCGCGCCATCGAGGACTTCCAGGTCGCGAAGCTGGTCGTGAACCGGTCCGCCGCCGCGGTGGTCGACCGCGCGATGGCGGTGACCGGCGGCCAGTCGTACCGGACCGGGCACCTGCTCAACCGGCTCTACCGGGACGTGCGCGCGGGCGGGTTCATGCAGCCGTACTCGCCGCCGGAGGCGCTGGAGTTCGTCGGGCGTACCGCGCTGGGCCTGGACCCGTTCGAGGAACTGCGGGACAGCCTGGCGTCGGCCCGCGCGGCGGCGGCCGCCGGCTGACGGGGGAGGGCCGTCAGCCCGTGCGGTCCGCCGGCCGCCCGTCGCGGCGCAGGTACCACAGCGGGATGCCGACGACCTCGACGGTCTTGGTCAGCTCCCAGCCGAGCGCGGTGTAGAAGCGCACGTTCGCCTCGGTGTCGGTCTCGCCCCAGGTGGGACGCGGGTCGCCGGCCATCACGTCCAGCAGCGCCTGCATGAGCGCCTCGCCGATGCCCCGGCCCTGGAAGCGCGGCTCGACGCCGACCGGACCGACGTGCCAGTGTGGCTCGGCCAGGTCGTGGATCGCGTAGTGCGCCCGGACGTACTCGGCCCGCGCCGGGTCGCCCACCGGCGGCGCCGCGCCGAGCGCGACCCGGCGGGCGTCGCTGTCCAGCGCGGTGCCGATGCAGCCGCCGGGCGGGACCGCCGCGGCGGCACCCACCAGGCAGCCCTTGTAGAACGCGCCGATCTGCGGCGGCGCGGGACGGTGGAAGAAGGCCGTCCAGATGGGCATCAGCCCGGCCAGCCGGTCCAGCGGCTCGTCGCCGAACATCGCGTACGTGGTGGGGTTGTCCCGCATCGCGCGGGCGACCAGTCCGGCGGCCGGCCGGCGGTCGTCCTTGCGCAGCTCTCGTATCTGGAGTGTGGGCAGGGTCCGGGGTACGGCTCTGGTGTCGGTCACGGGCGCACGCTAACAGCGGCGCGGCGGCCCGGGCAGGGGCGTGACGACGGCCTCCGTGATCCTTGTGGCGGCGGCGATCCGGCACCTATGTTGCCTCGGAGTTCTCGGTTCTGTCGCACCGACCGGAGTGGGGAAGACGAGATGGCTTTGGACCAGGCGAGCGGCCAGGAAACGAACAGGGCGGATCCCGCCACCGTCGTGCACGGCATCGTCGAGGAGGTCGCGGGCGTCGACGTACGGCCCGACGAGAGCTTCTTCGACCTCGGGCTCGACTCCATCCAGCTGATGCAGGTGTGCAACCGCATCAACGAGGAGTTCGGCGAGGTCATCGATCTGTTCCTGCTGTTCGAGAATCCCACTGTCAACGAGTGCGTGTCCGTCATCAGCGCGCAGCGGTCGGGCTGAGCATGCCGACGCCCGAGGTGTGGTGCGGCCTGAAACTCACGCACGACGGCGGCGTCGCCGCCATCGAGGGGAACCGCCTGCTGTTCTCGATCGAGGCGGAGAAGCTGGAGAACCGGCCCCGGCACGCCACCATGCACGAGGCGGCCGACATCGTCGCCCAGCTCGCCGCCAACGGCCTGGCCCCGGGTGACCTCGCCGGCGTCGCGGTGGACGGCTGGGCGCGCGGAGCGCAGGGCGAGACCTGGGTCGAGGTCGCCGACGCCGGCGGCACGCTGCACCCGGTCGAGGTGGCCGGCTACCACGACGAGCCGGGCGCCGGCCGGTTGCTGACCGGGGTGACCGGCAGCGCGCCGCTGCTCGGGACGCCGACGCCGTTCCGCAGCTTCAGCCACGCCACCGACCACGCGCTGTCCAGCTACTGCACCAGCCCGTTCGCCGCCCGGCGGCAGCGTGCCCTGATCACCGTCTGGGACGGCGGCATGGTGCCGTGCCTGTACGTGTTCGACCCGGAACGGGTGAGCCTGGAGTGCCTGGGGCCGGTGGGCTCGATCTCCGGCGCGCTGTTCCCGATCTTCTGCTCGCACTTCGCGCCGTTCAAGATCGACCACGGCACCCGGCGCGCGAACGATCCCGGTCCCGGCCTGGAGGCGTTGCTGCCGATCGCGGGCAAGGCGATGGCGTACGCGGCGCTGGACACGGTCAGCGAGGAGGCGGTGGCCGTGATGGCCGCCGTGACCGAGGAGATCGGCCTGGTCGACGCGGCGATCCCGGCGTACCTGTGGAGCCGCCGCGTGCTCACCCGTACCGCGCCGCTCGGCCTGTCCGACGCGGCGCTCGTCGGCTCGATCCAGGAGTTCCTGTTCCGGGTCTTCGCGGCCGGGCTCGACGGCCTGCTGTCCCGGCGGCCGGACCTGGACGGCCTGCCGATCTGCCTGTCCGGCGGCTGCGCGCTCAACATCAAGTGGAACGCCGGGCTGCGGGCGAGCGGCCGGTTCGCCGGCGTCTGGGTGCCGCCGTTCCCCAACGACAGCGGTTCGGCGATCGGCGCGGCCTGCACCGAGATGGTGCGCCGCACCGGCCGGGCCGACCTGGAGTGGTCGGTGTTCGCCGGGCCCGGCGTGCGCGACGTCGGCCAGCCGCCGCCCGGGTGGTCGGCGCAGCCCTGCGAGATCGAGGAGCTGGCCAAGATCCTGGAGGTGCACGGGGAACCGGTCGTGGTCGTCAGCGGCCGGGCCGAGCTGGGCCCGCGCGCGCTGGGCCACCGCAGCATCATCGCGCCGCCCACTTCGGCGGCGATGAAGGACCGGCTCAACGCGGTGAAGGGCCGGGAGCCCTACCGTCCGGTCGCGCCGATCTGCCTGGAGCACCGGGCGCCGGAGGTCTTCGACCCGGGCACGCCCGACCCGTACATGCTGTTCGACCACCAGATCCGGCCGCAGTGGCGTTCCCGCATCCCGGCGGTCGCGCACGTCGACAACAGCGCCCGCCTGGAGACCGTCGGACCGGACAACGAGCTGATGTGGCGGCTGCTGACCGCGTACGAGCGCAGCACCGGCGTGCCGGTGCTCTGCAACACCAGCGCCAACTTCCGCGGCAGCGGGTTCTTCCCCGACGCCGAGTCGGTGATGCGCTGGGGTCAGGTCCGGTACGTCTGGTCGAACGGCACGCTGTTCACCTCCGACGCCGACCCGGGAGCCGGCGCCGCCGGATGACTCACCGCTGCGGCACCCCGGTGGCCCGGGCGACCGGGAAGAACCGGTGGTGCCGCGCACCGGTGATCTCGTAGATGGCCGTGCCGGTCCGGCCGTCGTCGGTGCGTACCGCCATCAGCTGCTGGCCGCCGCCGAGCCGGCCGTACCGCGCCGACCACGCGCCGGCGCCGGTCAGCCGGATCGTGCTGCCGTCGGCGAAGGCCGCGGTGACGGTGCCGGCCAGCCCGGTCACCGCCTCGCCGTCGCGGCCGTAGCCGACCGGGGAGCCGTCCGCGCCGGTCCAGTCCAGCTCGTGCGTGAACGAGGTGAGCGGCACCGGCGGCGCGTCACCGGCCGGCGCCCAGCAGCCCTCGGTGAACACCCGCGAGCCGTCCGGGTACTCCCAGCACCACAGGCCCAGCATGCCGTCGGGAAGCTGCACCGCGAACCACATCCAGGCCGGCACGTTGCGGTGGTCGCGTACGCCCCAGGAGTGGTCCCGCTGGCCCCACCACCGCCGCACCGGCCGGCGTTCCCCGTCGACCCAGTAGGCGCCGTCGAACCAGCCGGACTGGAACATGTGCCGCTGGTCCCACACCGGGCCGCCGGGGCCGTCCAGTACGCCCCGGGGCAGCGCGTGCGGCGCGGTCCGCGCGGTGAACGTCAGCTCCAGCGGCACCGGCACGCCGGGACCGGACGCGCGGACGCCGACCCGGCGGTACGGCTCCTCGACGGTCACCGCGACCGGCCCGGCCACCGGGTCCGGCCGGTCACCGCCGGCCGGGCGGGAGAACCTGTCGAAGCGGAGCCGTCCGTCCACGCGCACCATCACGTACGCGTCCACGACACCCCGGTACGGGTGGTGGCCGAGCGTCACCAGCAGCACGTCGCCGTCGGCCCGGTCCGGGTGGGCCACGAAGAAGTAGCTCTCCCGCCAGTGCCGGTACGCCCGGGGCAGGCGCGGGCCGGGCGGGCGGGTGAAGTGGACGAAGTCCTCGTCCGGGGCGGTGAGGATGTCCATCGCGCTCCGATCTCAGCTCAGCAGGGTCAGCGCGTCGAGGTCGGTGACGTGCGCGGCGTGCCGTTCGGCCATCGCCACGAACATCGCGTCGCCGCGCCCGTCGCGGGCGACGAGCATCGCCCCGACGACGGTCATGTGCAGACCGGCGACGGTGTTCACCCGGTACGAGCGCCAGCACTCGTCCCGGCTCCACCGCACCCCGGCGGCGCGCAGGGCGTCGTGGTACGACGCGAACAGCTCCGCCTCCCGCGCCCGGCGCACGTCGGTGGGGAGGCTGCCGCCGACCAGGTACGCGGCGTCGCTGGGCCCCGGTCCGAGCTGGACGGTCTGCCAGTCCACCACCGTCACCGCCGGTTGCGGGCCGTCGGTGAACAGCAGGTTGTCCACCCGCAGGTCGCCGTGCAGCAGCGTCAGCGGCGGCCGGTCCGCCCGCACCCAGCCCCGGATCCGGGTGCGCAGCGCCTCGACGACGCCGAGCGCGGCGGGGGAGAGCAGGTCGCCGAAGCGTTCCGCGAAGGCCCCGGCGGTGAGCCGGTACGCCGCGCCCAGCCGCCGTCCGCCGTCCGCGCCGCGTACCGGCAGCCAGCCGGGTGCCGGGCGGTCCCAGTGGACGGCCTGCGCCGCGGCGAGCCCGGTCAGCACGGTCGCTACCTCGTCGACGGTGCAGCCGGTGAGCTGGTCGCCGGGGCGGGCCGGCGCGGCGTCGCCGAGCAGCAGCACGAAGTCGCCGGAGGACTCGTCGTACCCGGCCGCGTAGCAGCGCGGCACCGGCAGCGGCAGAGCGCCGGCCAGCTCCCGGTAGAACGCCACCTCTCGGCGGTACGCGTCGCTGCCCTGCCCGGTGTGCCGGCTGCGCTCGTCCAGCGCCGGGAACTTGCCGACGACGCTGGCCGGTCCGCTGCCGCCGGCCCAGGCCAGCTCGTACCGGACGTTGTGCCCGAGCTTGCCCAGCCCGAGCGGGGTGGCGGTGACCGCGTCGACCCGGTCACCGGGCGCGGCGGCGCCGGCGGCGACCAGCACCTCGGTGAGCCGGCCGGGGGTGACCAGTCCGGGCTCCCGGAACGGGCGCACCGGCACGGTCACCGGAGCGGGGGCGCTCATCGGGGCCCGGCCGGTGTCGCGGCGCGGGGACGGACGACGGCCTGGAGGATGCGCGCGATCGGCACTCGCACTCCGTATCTCGTATCGACACTGATGCGTCATCGGCGAGGATAGCGACGTGAACCCGCCGGGTGCACCGGCGCGGAGGACCGCCGATCGCCGTCCGGGCCGGTGGCGCGAGGGGAGCCGTGTGGTGATCGAGTCGAACGGGCCGCACCCGGTGACGGTGCTGCTGGGCAACCCGCGTCCCGGGTCGCGCACCGCGAACGTGGCGCGCCGGGCGGCGGACACGCTGGTGGAGTGCCTGGCCGCGCGCGGCGTACGCCTGGCCGAGCCGTCCGTGGTGGACCTGTCGGGGCTGACCCCGCTGCTGGCGACAGCCGACTGGGCGCAGCCGCCGCCGGCGGCGTTGGCCGAGGCGTACCGGCAGGTGACGTCGGCCCGGCTGCTGCTGGTGGCCACGCCCACGTTCAAGGGCTCCTACACCGGGCTGCTCAAGCTGTTCGTGGACCCGCTTCCCCGGCGGGCGCTGGGCGCGACGGTGGCGGTGCCGGTGATGACCGCGGCGCGCGCGGCCGACCAGCACGCCGTCGACAGCCACCTGCGGCCGCTGCTGCTGGCGCTGGACGCCAGCGTGCCGGTGCCCGGGCTGTCCGTGCTGGAGTCGCAGTTCGACCGGCTCGACGACGTGGTGGGGCGGTGGTGCTCGGCGGCCGCACCGGTCCTGGCCGGGGTGCTGCCCGCGGTAGCGGACCCGATCCTGCCGATGCTGCCCGATCCGTCCCTGCTCACGTTCGTGTAGGGCGGTCCGGAGCCGGCCGGCCCGGCTCCGGACCGGTCAGGCGGCCATGCCCTGCGCGATCCAGCTGCGGAACAGCTCCACCTTCTCCGCCTCCCAGGGCGCGTCGCAGGGCATGGAGCCGTCCGCGACCCGCTCCAGGATCGACTCGGCGTAGTCCCGGACGTCGTCCAGGCTGGTCAGGTCCAGCAGGAACGTCATCTCGGCCACGTCCATCTCGCGGAACAGCGGCCGGATGTCGCGGGCGAAGCTCAGCGTTCCGGCGCCGGGGCGCTGGCCGGCGGTCTCGGTGTCGGTCACCCGATGCTCCTCTCGACCGGGGCGTTCGGCGGCCCGGATCCGCCAGTGATCCTAGGAGAGCCGGTGCCGCCTGTCATGCCTTGTCGCTTCGTGTATCTCGCCTTTGCCGGGCGGGTCGGCTAGCGTCCGGCCATGGACCTGCGTGACTCGCCCGACGAGGCCGCCTTCCGCGCTCGGGCACGTGCCTGGCTCGCGGAGGCGGTCCCGGCCGTGGACGACCCGGCCGCCGCCCGGGCCCGCTGGTTCGACAGGGACTTCCTGACCACGTACGCGCGCCGCCTGCACGCCGCCGGCTACGCCGGACTGGGCTGGCCGGTCGAGTACGGCGGCCGGGGGCTGCCGCTCGGACACCAGGCGATCTTCCTGGAGGAGTCGGCCCGACGGGGCGCCACCGAACAGGCCGGCGTGATCGGGCTGGGGATGGTCGGCCCGACCGTCGTCGCCTGGGGCACGCCCGCGCAACGGGCCCACTACCTGCCCGGCATCATGCGCGGGGACCTGCTGTTCTGCCAGGGCTTCTCCGAGGCCGAGGCGGGCAGCGACCTGGCCGCCGTGGCCACCACCGCGCGACTCGACGGGGACGCCTACGTCGTCGACGGGCAGAAGCTGTGGTCCTCGTACGCCGCCGTCGCCGACCACTGCCTGCTGCTGGCACGTACCGGCGGACAACGCCACCGCGGACTCACCTGCCTGCTGGTGGACCTGCGGACGCCGGGCGTGACGGTACGGCCGCTGCGGCAGATCACCGGGCGCGCCGACTTCGCGGAGATCTCGTTCGACGGCGCGCGGGTGCCGGCCGACGCGGTGCTCGGCGAGCCCGGTGACGGGTTCCGGGTGGCGATGACGACCCTGGCCCACGAGCGCGGCACGTTCGGCTTCACCCTCACCGCCCGGCTGGAGGAGCACCTGCGCCAGTTCGTCGCGCTGCTGCGGGCCTCCCCGCTGGCCGACGACCCGGGCGTACGCGACCGCCTCGCCGGCGTCTGGACGGACCTGGCCGCGCTGCGCTGGACCAACCTGCGGCTGCTGGGCGAGCTGGCCGAGGGCGGCGAACCCGGTCCCCGTACCTCGGTGGTGAAGCTGCTCTGGTCGCAGGCCAACCAGCGGCTGGCGTACCTGGGCGCGGAAGTCGCCGCGGCCGACGAACACGCCACGGCGCTGTGGCGGGACCGCCTGCTGCGCAGCCGGGGCAACACCATCGAGGGCGGCACCAGCGAGGTGCTGCGCGACGTCCTCGCCGAGCGCGTGCTCGGCCTGCCCCGATCACGCTGAACCCGTGGAGGGACCGTGCGTTTCGCGTTCACCCCGGAACAACTCGCCCTCGCCGAGACCGCCCGCCGGTACCTGGCCGAGCAGCAGCCGCCCGACGCCGCCGGTGTGCCCGAGACCGACCCGGCCCGGCGCGAGGCAGCCTGGAAGACGCTCGGCACGCTCGGCTGGCTCGACGCCGACCTCGGCGCGGTCGAGTGGGGCGTGCTCGCCGAGGAGTGCGGCTACGGGCTGCACCGCGAGCCCTGGCTGACCACCGTCGCGCTGGCCGGCCCGGCGCTGCGGGCCGCCGGTCAGCCGCCGGCC
>NZ_JBXUOV010000091.1:0-22892 GCF_057196585.1 Micromonospora sp. ATLC20 | reverse complement strand
GCGCGGCGGCCTGCGCGGCGCGTACCGCACCGACGAGCGTGTGCTCGGCACGGGCCGCGCGGGCCAGCGCCGGCATCGTGGTGACCAGCGACAGGTCGTCGGCCCGCCCCGCGTACACGCCGCCGAGCATCGGGTCGACCAGCCGGTCCACCACCGCGTCACCGAGACGCTTGCGGACCAGCTCACCGACCGAGGTGTCCTCGCCGTCGGCCAGCAGCGGCCGGCCCGCGTCGCGGTCGGCGTCCGCGGCCGGCGGCGCGACCGCCGCCACCTTGTCCAGATCCCCGGGTACGCCGACGAGCGTGCCGCCCGGCACCTGGTGCAACGTGCCGTCGACGAGCAGGGCGGCCTGCCCGACTGTGGGGTGCACGATCGCCTCGGCCAGGCCGAGGCGCCGGGCCAGCGTCACCGCCGCCGACTCGCCACCGGCCGGGTCGCGCATCAGGAACGACTCGGCGCCGAACTCGACCGGCCCGCCTGCGAGCTCACCGGTGAACAGCTTGCCGCCGAGGCGGCCGGACTGCTCGTACACGGTGACCTCGGTGCCCTCACCAGCGCGGTCGCGCAACCGGACGGCGGCGGCCAGCCCGGTGATCCCGCCACCGACGATCGCCACCCGCCACGGTCGCACCACTGTCTCCTCCTAGCGCTCCGGTCGCGCGGTCAGCTCGTGCACCAGCGCGACCACCCGGGTCAGCACCTCGGGGTCGGTCTCCGGCAGGACGCCGTGACCGAGGTTGAACACGTGGCCGGGAGCGGCCCGGCCCTGCTCGACGATGCGCCGCACCTCGGTCTCCACCGCCGGCCAGGGGGCGAGCAGCACCGTCGGGTCGAGGTTGCCCTGCACCGCCTTGTCCGGGCCGATCCGGCCGGTGGCGACGTCCAGCGGCGTGCGCCAGTCCACGCCCACCACGTCGGCGCCGGCCTCGCCCATCGCGCCGAGCAGCTCGCCGGTGCCCACCCCGAAGTGGATCCGCGGCACACCCGCGTCGGCGAGCCCGCCCAGCACGTACGTCGAGTGCGGCAGCACGAAGCGGCGGTAGTCGGCCTCGGAGAGCGCGCCCGCCCACGAGTCGAACAGCTGCACCGCGGAGACCCCGGCGTCGACCTGCACCTGGAGGAACGCCAGCGTCACCTCGGCCAGCCGCGCGCACAGCGCGTGCCACAGGTCCGGGTCGCCGTACATCAGCGCCTTGGTCTTGGCGTGGGTCCGCGACGGACCGCCCTCGACCAGGTAGCTGGCGAGCGTGAACGGGGCGCCGGCGAAGCCGATCAGCGGGGTGTCGCCCAGCTCGACGACGAGCCGGCGGACCGCCTCGTCCACGTACGACACGTCGTCGCGGCCGATCGGGGAGATCCGCTCGACGTCGGCGGCGGTACGGACCGGCTCGGCCACCACCGGCCCGGTGCCGGGCACGATGTCCAGGTCGACGCCGGCCGCGGCGACCGGCACCACGATGTCGCTGAACAGGATCGCCGCGTCCACGCCGTGCCGGCGCACCGGCTGCAGCGTGATCTCGGTGACCAGCTCGGGCCGGCGGCAGGACTCCAGCATCGGCACGTTGGCCCGGATCTCCCGGTACTCCGGCAGCGACCGGCCGGCCTGGCGCATGAACCAGACCGGGGTGTGCGGGCCCGGCTCGCGCCGGCAGGCGCGGACGAAGGGCGAGTCGGCCGGCCCGCCGCGGCGGGGTTCTCCGTCTCGGGCGGCAGTGCCCGTGGTGTCGGTGGTCATCGCGGCCATCGTGCCACGCCCCCGGCGCGCGCCCGCGCTCACCGTCCGCATTTGTGACGTAGAAGGAAGGCCCTCAACCGTCGATCACCCGGCGCGCCGTCGCGCGCCGTGCGGTGAGCGCGGCATAGGCTGCCCGCATGGCCCCCCCGATCGCGCTCCCGGAAACGTTCGCTCGCGCGGTCGCGGGGCTGCGATCGGTGACACCCCGCCCGGAGATCGTCCTGGAGGAGGTCGGCGCGCCACAGCGGCTGGCCCCGTACGCGTTCGCGCTCTCCGCCGCCGTGATGCGCGACGACGACGAGGTGGCCACCGGCCGGCTGATCCTGCTGCACGACCCGGCCGGGCACGAGGCGTGGCAGGGCACGCTGCGCCTGGTCACGTACGTCACCGCCGAACTGGAGGTCGACCTGGCCAGCGACCCGCTGCTGCCGGGCGTCGGCTGGACCTGGCTGACCGACGCGCTCGACGCGCAGGGCGCCGGGCACCGGGCGATCGGCGGCACCGTCACCCAGACGCTCTCCACCCGGTTCGGTGAGCTGGCCGGGCCGCCCGCCGCCGGGGACATCGAGATCCGCGCCTCGTGGACGCCGCTGCGCGCCGACCTCGGTCCGCACCTGCTCGGCTGGTGCACGCTGCTGGCCTCCACGGCCGGCCTGCCGCCGCCCGGTGTCACCGCGCTGCCCACCCGCCGCTCGGCGGGCGCCGCCTGACCGTCGTACCCTCTACGCCGCCCGGCCGGCTCCGCCGCTGACGCCCGATGCGCGAAGGCCGCCCCGGGCGAGCCGGGGCGGCCTTCGGACGGACGCGGTCAGAGGTAGTTCTCGGCCTCGTCGCAGACCTTGTCCAGGCCCTTGTTGGCCGCCTCGAAGCCGGCCCGGTCGCCGCGCGACGCCGCCGCGATGGCGGTGGTCAGCTTGTCCAGGCAGCTCGCGATGACCTTCTTCTGCCGGGCCTGCTCGTCCCTGTCGTTCTTGGTGCCGGTCAGGTCCTGCTGGGTGTCCGACAGCCGCTCCTGGACCGTCTTCAGCTCACCCTTGAGCTTCTCGATCTCCTGCTGGTTCGCCGAGATCGTGCCGTCACGCTGGCTGACCGTCTGCCGGGACTTGTCCAGCTCGCCGTTCGTGGAGACGTACAGGAACGTCATCACGCCGCCGAAGACGAACAGCAACGCGGCCACGAGGCCGAGCACCAGCGCGGCCCACTTCCGGCCGCCGCCGGTCGCCGGCGCGGCGGCCGGCGGGCCGTACGGGCCGGGTGGCCCGGACATCGGCGGCGGCGCGAAGCCGGGGCCGGACACCGGCGGAGCGGACGCCGGCGGGACCGACATCGGCTGCGCGTAGCCGGGCCCGGAGACCGGCGGGACGGAGACCGGCGGCGCCGACATCGGCTGCGCCGGCGGGGGCACCGGGGCGGCGCCGGGCGCGTAGCCCGGCTGTCCCGGCGCGGTGGGCTGGTATCCGCCGTACCCGGGGGCGCCGTCGGGCGCGGCGGGCTGGTGCAGGGTCGGCGCGGGCTGGTTCGGGTCGTACTGCTGGGGCGCGGGCCGGCTGCCGTACACGTTGCCGTAGACCGTGCCCCCCGGCGCCGGGGGCGGGTTGTCGCCCCCGGCCGGTGGGTAGGACATGTCGTTCCTCCAGATGTGCTGGTCCCCCGCGGGGTGGCCCGGTGGGCCGGGGTCGATGCGGTGCGGCCGGGCCGGTGTGGCCGCCGTCAGCAGAGCCGGAACCGGTCGCAGGCGGTCTTGATCGGCACCGCCAGCCCGATGCCCTCGGCGTTGCGGGCCTTGGCCGTGGCGATGCCGACGACCTCCTTCGAGCCGTTGATCACCGGGCCGCCGGAGTTGCCCGGGTTGATCGGCGCGTCGAACTGGATCACCGGACCGCCGCCGCGCTCGTCCTCGCGGAACGCGCTGACCACGCCCGTGGTGACGCTGTCCTGCAACCCGAGCGGCGCGCCGACCACGATGATCTGCTGGCCGGACCGCACCGGGGCGCGGGCCGCGACCAGTCCGGTGAACTTGGCGCTGGTCTGCAGCTGCGCCAGGTCCTTGTCCTTGTCGGTGGCGATGATCGTCGCCTCGAACCGCTGGTCCTTGCGCTCCAGGAACACCTTGCGCTCACCGGCGGTGAAGACCGACTCGACCACGTGGAAGTTCGTCAGCAGCGTGGTGCCGCCGCCCGACGGGGCCTTGCCGACGGCGAACGCGGTACCGGTGAACTGCCCGGCCCGCACCCGGAACACGCTCGGCAGGACCGCGCTGGCCACCGCCTCCGGGTTGAAGGCCGCGTCGGCCTGCTTCTCCAGGCTGCCGGCGCGCTGCTCCAGACCCTCGAGCCGGTCGGCGTCCGCGCCCTGCCCCTCGGCCATCCGCTTGTCGGCGGCGGCGAGCCGGTCGTCGAGCCGGTAGATCTGGTACGCCTGCACGCCGGTGACCACCGCCAGCACCGCGGCCAGGGCCAGCGCCACCACAGCCACCCGGCTGCGCCGCGCCGGCTGCGCGCCGAAGCCGGCCGGGCCGCCGACGGGGGCCGGCTGACCGGGGTACGCGGAGCCGGGCTGGGACGGCGCCGACACCGGCTGCCCCGGGTAGGCGGGCGCGGACACGGGCTGGCCGGGGTAGCCGGTGTCGGACGGGCCCGGATACGACGGTGCGGCGGGCGTCCGGTCCGGGTACGACGACGAGCCCGGCCCGCCCGGATAGGACGGTGACGCGGAGACCGGCCGGCCCGGATACGACGGCGAGGCGGCCGGCTGGCCCGGGTACGCCGGAGCGGCGGACCGGGAGGTCTGCGCCGGTACGGAGCCGAAGGACGACGGCTGGGCCGGCGCGGAGCCGTAGGACGACTGGCCAGGTGTGGTGCCGTAGGACGACCGGCCCGGCTCGGCCGGCGTGGTGCCGTAGGTCGGCTGGCCCGGCTGGGCCGTGGCGGGCGGGGTCGCGACGCCGGACGAGGCCGCGTAGGGCGTCGCCTGCGGTGTCCCGGCCTGGTCCGGGCGGCCCGGATAGCCGCCGGGCGGCTGGACGGCGGCCCGCGCCGGGTAGCCGGGGCTGCCGGCCCACTCGGACCCACCGGGGAACGAGCCCGGCACCGCTGCCGAACCGGCGGGCGGGGCGAAACGCGGCGGCAGCGGTCCCGGCCGGTCGGCTGCCGGTTCGCCGCCCTGCCCCGGCACGTCGTCGCCGGTTCCGTACCCGCCTGTCATGCTCGCCCGTCCTCCCCGTCGGCCTCGCCGACGCCCCCGACCCGCTGCGGCACCCGTACGCCGTTCGCGGCTCGATGGACCGTACCGGCGGGAACGGGCTTTGTCTTCCCCCTTGTCCGACCCTCTCACGGCCCCGCAACCCGCACCTTTCCGGTCACCTGACGGCCATCGCGCCGACACGCGCCGGACCGGCTGCGCACACCGGATCGTCCGGCCTACTAGGGTTGTCAGGTGACCGACGAACCACCCCTGCGCCGTCGGGCCGCCGAAAGCCGTACCGGAGAGGCGTCCGCCGCTCCGACGTCGGCCCTGCCGGAGCCGGCGGACGCGGGGACCGAGACCGACACGGGCGCGGCCGTCCCCCTCACCGCGCCGCGCGACGGCACGCCCGCCCCGGTGGCCACACCCGCCGAGTTGGACGAGGTGGTGGCCCGCTTCGCGTCCGGCACCGGCCCGGTGGCCCTCGATGCCGAACGTGCCTCCGGCTACCGCTACAGCCAGCGCGCCTACCTGGTGCAGCTGCGCCGCGGCGGCGCCGGCACCGCGCTCATCGACCCGCTGCCGCTGCCCGACCTGTCCGCCCTGGACGCGGCGATCGCCGAGACCGAGTGGGTGCTGCACGCGGCCAGCCAGGATCTCGCCTGCCTGGCCGAGGTGGGGCTGCGCCCGCGCCGGTTGTTCGACACCGAACTGGCCGCCCGGCTGGCCGGTTTCGAGCGGGTCGGCCTGGCCGCGCTGACCGAACAGCTGCTCGGGTTCAGCCTGGAGAAGCACCACTCCGCCGCCGACTGGTCCAGCCGGCCGCTGCCGGAGTCCTGGCTGACGTACGCGGCGCTGGACGTGGAACTGCTGGTGGACCTGCGCGACGCGCTGGACGAGGAGTTGCAGCGGCAGGGCAAGTCCGGCTGGGCGGCGGAGGAGTTCGACGCGCTGGTGCGCAACGGCGCCCGCCCGCCGCGCGTGCGCGCCGAGCCGTGGCGGCGCACGTCCGGCATCCACCGGGTACGCGGCGCGCGCGCCCAGGCCCGGGTGCGTTCCCTCTGGTACGCGCGGGACCAGATCGCCTCCCGCCGGGACGCCGCGCCGGGCCGGGTGCTGCCCGACTCGGCCATCGTGGCCGCCGCCGAGCTGGACCCGAAGGACGAGAAGACGCTGCTGACGCTCCCCGGGTTCGGTGGGCGGTCGGTGCGCCGGCTGGCGCGTACCTGGCTCGCGGCGCTCGACGACGCGCGCCAGTTGCCGGACGACGCGCTGCCGGTCAGTCCGGCCGTGGAGGGGCCGCCTCCGCCGCACCGGTGGGCCGAACGCGACCCGGTGGCGGCCGGGCGGCTGGCCCGGGCCCGGGAGGTGGTGGTCGGCACCGCCGGGGCGCACCGGCTGCCGGCGGAGAACCTGATCGCGCCGGACTCGATCCGCCGGCTGGCGTGGCAGCCGCCGGCGGAGATCACCGACGAGACGGTCGCGGAGGCGCTGCGCGGGTTCGGGGCGCGCGAGTGGCAGATCGGGCTGCTGCTGCCCGCGCTGACGGAGGCGTTGCACACCCCGCAGTCGTGACGGCGGCGGGCGGGGTGTGAGGTGGGCCACGCGGGGGGTGGTGCCACGTTTGGTTACTGGCGAGTAGCATCCGGGGAAATGCCCGTGCCGAGGGAGGCTCCAAGTGCCCCGTGAAGTTCGGGATGTCGTCTTCGTCGACGGCGTCCGTACCCCGTTCGGCAAGGCGGGTGGGATGTACGCCAACACCCGCGCCGACGATCTGGTGATCCGCTGCATCCGCGAGCTGATGCGCCGCAACCCGCAACTGCCGCCGGAGAAGGTGGAGGAGGTGGCCATCGCCGCCACCACCCAGATCGGTGACCAGGGCCTGACCATCGGCCGCACCGCCGCCCTGCTGGCCGGCCTGCCCAAGACCGTGCCCGGCTTCGCCATCGACCGGATGTGCGCCGGCGCGATGACCGCCGTCACCACCGTGGCCAGCGGCATCGCCATGGGCGCGTACGACGTCGCGATCGCCGGTGGCGTCGAGCACATGGGCCGCCACCCGATGGGCGAGGGCGTCGACCCCAACCCGCGCATCGTCGCGGAGAAGCTCGTCGACCCGTCCGCCCTGGTGATGGGCTCCACCGCGGAGAACCTGCACGATCGGGTCCCGCACATCACCAAGGAGCGCACCGACGCGTTCGCGCTGGCGTCGCAGCAGAAGACCGCGAAGGCGTACGCCAACGGCAAGCTCCAGGGCGACCTGGTGCCGGTGGCGGTCCGCGACCCGGAGGCGGGCTGGGGCCTGGCCACCGTGGACGAGGCGCCCCGCGACACCTCGATGGAGAAGCTGGCCGGGCTGAAGACCCCGTTCCGGCCGCACGGCAAGGTCACCGCGGGTAACGCGGCCGGCCTGAACGACGGCGCCACCGCCGCGCTGCTGGTGGCCGAGGACACCGCCCGCGAGCTGGGCCTGCCGGTCGGCATGCGCCTGGTGTCGTTCGGCTTCGTCGGCGTCGAGCCCGAGGTGATGGGCATCGGCCCGATCCCGTCGACCGAGAAGGCGCTGCGCATCGCCGGCCTGAGCATCGACGACATCGGCCTGTTCGAGCTGAACGAGGCGTTCGCGGTGCAGGTGCTCGCCTTCCTCGACCACTTCGGCATCGCCGACGACGACCCGCGGGTCAACCCGTGGGGCGGTGCGATCGCCATCGGTCACCCGCTCGCGTCCTCCGGCGTCCGGCTGATGACCCAGCTCGCCCGTCAGTTCGCCGAGCACCCCGAGGTCCGCTACGGCCTCACCGCCATGTGCATCGGCATCGGCATGGGCGGCACCGTGATCTGGGAGAACCCGCACTGGGAGGGTGGAGACAAGTGAGCGCGAGGAGTGAGCTTGCGAGCCCCGCAGTCGCGAACGAAGGAGTCGCGGTGAGCCTCGCCGCACCGAACGAGGTCGTCACCAAGGCGCTGCTGCGCCAGGTGGCCGTACCCGGGCTGGACCGGCCCGCCGCCCTCATCACCCTGGACAACGGCTTCGACCACACCAAGCCGAACACCTTCGGCCCGGCCGGCCTGACCAGCCTGGACGAGGCGATCACCGCGGCGCTGGCCGCCGAGCCGGCGTTCATCGCGGTCACCGGCAAGCCGTACATCTTCTGCGTGGGCGCGGACATCACCAGCCTGCCCGCGCTGGAGAACCGCGACCAGGCGCTGGAGATCGGCCGGCTGGGCCACCGGGTCTTCGCCCGGCTCAAGGACAGCACCGTCCCCACCTTCGCGTTCGTCAACGGCGCGGCGATGGGCGGCGGCCTGGAGCTGGCGCTGCACTGCCACTACCGGACCCTGTCGGCGGGAGCGGCGGCCCTGGCGCTGCCCGAGGTCTCGCTCGGCCTGATCCCCGGCTGGGGCGGTACCCAGCTGCTGCCGAACCTGATCGGCATCCCGGCCGCGACGCAGGTCATCATCCAGAACCCGCTGATGCAGAACAAGATGCTCAAGCCGAAGCAGGCGGCCGAGATGGGCATCGCGGACGTGCTGCTGGAGCCGGCCGACTTCCTGGAGCGGTCGCTGGAGTGGGCCGCCGGCGTCGTCCGGGGCGAGGTCGCCGTGACCCGTCCCGAGGTCGACAAGGACATGTGGGCGGGCGTGCTCTACTTCGCCCGGCAGACCCTGGACCAGCGGCTGCACGGCGCGGTCCCGTCCGCGTACAAGGCGCTGGATCTGCTGGAGACGGCGAAGGACGCCGACTTCGCCACCGGCACCGCGGCGGAGGACGAGGCCCTCGCGGACCTGGTCTTCTCCGAGGAGCTGCGCAGCGGCCTGTACGCCTTCGACCTGGTGCAGCGGCGGGCCAAGCGCCCGGCCGGCGCGCCGGACAAGGGCCTGGCCCGCCCGGTCACCAAGGTCGGCATCGTCGGTGCCGGCCTGATGGCCAGCCAGCTCGCGCTGCTGTTCGCCCGGCGGCTGCAGGTGCCGGTCGTGCTGACCGACCTGGATCAGTCCCGGGTGGACAAGGGCGTCGGCTACGTGCACACCCAGATCGAGAAGGCCGTGAGCAAGGGCCGGATGGACAAGGGCACCGCGGCCAAGCTGTACGGCCTGGTGTCCGGCTCGGTCGACAAGTCCGTCTTCGCCGACGCCGACTTCGTCATCGAGGCCGTGTTCGAGGACCTGGGCGTCAAGAAGCAGGTCTGGGCCGAGTTGGAGAAGATCGTCAAGCCGGAGGCGGTGCTCGCCACCAACACCAGCTCGCTGTCCATCACCGAGATGGCCGCCGAGCTGGAGCACCCGGAGCGGGTGGTCGGCTTCCACTTCTTCAACCCGGTCGCGGTGCTGCCGCTGCTGGAGATCGTCCGCGGCGAGCGGACCGACGACGCCACGCTGGCCACCGCGTTCGCTGTCGGCAAGCAGCTCAGGAAGTCGTCGGTGCTGGTCAAGGACGCCCCGGCGTTCGTGGTGAACCGGCTGCTGACCCGCTTCCTCGGCACCGTGTTCGCCGCCGTCGACCAGGGCACCCCGCTGGACGTGGCGAACAGCGCGCTGGACCCGCTGGGCCTGCCGATGCGTCCGCTGGCGCTGCTGCAGCTCGTCGGGCCGGCCGTGGCGTACCACGTCGGCGGCACCCTGCACGAGGCGTTCCCGGACCGGTTCGGCGTCAGCGAGAACCTCAAGCGGATCGCCGACTCGGGCCAGCCGATCGTGGTCGACGACCAGATCAACGACGAGGTGGCGAAGCTCCTGGTGGTCGGCGACGAGCCGCTCACCGCCGAGCAGGTCCGGCAGAACGCGCTGGACGCGCTGGCGCAGGAGATCCGGCTCATGCTCGACGAGGGCGTCGTCGCCGAGGCGCAGGACATCGACCTGTGCATGATCCTCGGCGCCGGCTGGCCGTTCCACCTGGGCGGCGTCACGCCGTACCTGGACCGGACCGGCACCTCCGAGCGGGTGACCGGCAAGCGGTTCCTGCCGCGCGGCGCGGCAAGCCTGCGCTGAGGCGACCGCAACGCATCGATCGCGGTGGTCGGGCTGTCCGTTCCGGACGGTCCGGCCACCGCGATCGGCGTCTGCGGCCCAGGTCACGGGTAGGTCGCGGTTTGGTGTCGCCGCCCTTGTGCGGACAGCGGGTTGTCGGTGGTGCTGGCTACGATCACGCGTCCAGTTTTCTCACAGGAGCTGCCTACATGTCCCAGCCGCCGTCCAGTCCCTACTCCGGCAACTACCCCTCCCCCCAGCAACAGCCCGGTGGCTTCCAGCCGCCGCAGCAGCCGCAGTACGGCGGTGACTACCCGCAGACTCCGCAGCAGCCGCAGTACGGTGGCCAGCTCGGCGCGCCGGTCCCGCCGAAGAAGAAGTCCGGCGTCGGCAAGGTCCTGCTGATCGTCCTCGCCGTGGTCCTGGTGCTCTGCGTCGGCGGCGGTGTCGCCGCCTACTTCGCCACGAAGGACACCGTCGACGAGGTGGTCACCGCCACCAAGACCCGGGTGGTCGAGCCGCAGACGCTCGGCGGCCGGGCGAAGGTCACCGACCCGCAGCTGCAGTCCGCCGCGGCGCAGATGAAGTCCGAGCTCAGCAAGGACGTACCGGACGCGACCAGCACCGTCGGCGCGTTCTACGGCGACCCGGCCAAGAAGGACCTGGTCATGATCGTGGCCGTGTCCGGCGTCATGGCGGACCCGAAGAAGGAGCTGGCCGACGCCACCGCGGCGGTCACCCCGGACCTGGCCACCAAGGACTTCAAGACTGTCGACGCGGGCCCGCTGGGCGGCGACGCCAAGTGCTCCGACGGCAAGGCGTCGGACGTGCCGGTGGCCGTCTGCATCTGGGCCGACCGGGGCAGCCTCGGCATGGTGGTGGTCTACTTCAAGTCCGCGGCCGAACTCCAGTCGGAGTTCGTGGCGATGCGCGGCGAGATCGAGAAGCAGGACTGACACCGGTTCACGCACCGGGCCCCCGCCGTGACGGCGGGGGCCCGGTGTCGTTTCCGGATCAGGCGGACGCGGCCCGTTCCGCGGGGCTACGGCACACGCAGAACTCGTTGCCCTCCGGGTCGGCCAGCACCACCCAGCCGGTGCCGTCCGGCCGGCGCCGGTCGGCCACCAGCGTGGCGCCCAGCTCGCGCAGCCGCGCCACCTCCTCGTCCCGGGTGCCTTCGGCGGCGTGCAGGTCGAGGTGGAACGCACCCTTGCCGTGCCGCTCGCCCACCTGGACGAACAGCAGGTCGGGTCCGTGCCCGCCGGGTGCGGCCAGGACCGCCTCCGGGTCGCCCGGGTGGTCGTCGGCGGCGAGCCGGCGGTCGAGCACGCGGGCCCACCAGACTGCCAGGGCGTACGGGTCGTCGGACTCGACTGTCACGCAGTGGATCTGTGCACTCACAGTGTTTCCTCCTGTGGGGAGCGCGCCCCGACGGAGTGGGAACGTCAGCGGGGAACGCGGGGCGCGGGACGGTTCACGACGGACATCGACCACACCCCCTTCCACCTCTCGGGCTGACCGGTTGATCATTCCATCGCCCGCGCCGCGCACGCAACCCCGCTCGTGCAAGGAAGGGCCCCTTGTTAACAGCGAGGTGTTAACAAGGGGCCCTTCCTTACGGGCCGACGAACACCGCCTTCGCGCGCCAGTCGACGCCGTCGACCGCCGGGCCGCTGCGCACCGTGAACGTCGTCGACGGAGCGGCGCCCGTCCAGTCGGCGGCGGACAGGTCACCGGTGCTCCGGTTCACCTTGTAGAGCGTGGTGCCGGCCGCGAACAGCGCGCCCGCATCGGCGAACCCGCTCGCCCCGGCCACCGTGAACCGGTCGGCGCCGACCACACCGCTGTCCGGCGTGAACCAGCGCCAGAACAGGCCGTTCTGCCCGCTCAGCGAGTAGTAGAGCCGCCCGTCCCGGTAGAACATGCCGGTCACGTTGGGGATCTCGGCGTAGAAGCCGGTGGTCGCGCCGACGTACGTCTGCCCCGCCGGGCCGGAGTTGGTCACCACGGTGTCCCAGTACGGGTCGTGGTACGGGTCCACCAGCTCGGGAGTGCCGAACGTGGTGCCGTCGAAGGTACGCCGCCACAGCGCGCCCTCGGCACCGTAGAACAGCGTCCCGCCGACCCAGAACGCGTTACGCGTGGCGGACCACACGGTCTCGTCCGGGTTCGCCACCGGGCTGGGCGTGCCGACGCCGGTCAGCCCGTCGTACGAGCGGACCTGCACCTCCTCGCCGGTGCCGGCCGGCGGCGGCCCGGTCTTGACGATCTCGACGGCGTCGACGAGCGGGTTCTCCTTGACGTGGCGGAACTCGATGTCGACGGTGCCGTCGCTGGTCACCGTGAACTCCCGCATGGTGCCCATGTTGTGCCCGACGCTGGCGGACAGGTCCAGGTCGTCGAGGACGACGGTGCCGTCCAGCGCCACGTCGAAGACGCGGGTGTTCGGGGCGGAGGTGCCGTCGTACCGGTTGGCCAGGTAGAGCCGCACGTGCACCTCGGTGCCGGTGGGCACGGGGAACTGCCAGAGCATCTCCGCGCCGCCGGCCGGGTCGTACCGCTCGTCGCTGTAGAGCGCGGCCGGGGTGCCGGCCGGCACCGTCGCGTCCAGGCTGCCGACCGTGTTGAAGCTGGAGGTCGAGCTGCCGGTGTTGTGGTACGGGCTGGGGCTGGAGCTGGTGTCGGCCGCCCAGTCCGGTCCGCCGTCGGTGGCGGCGACCAGCGGGCCGCCGGCGTTCACCCGGTACAGCACGTTCGTCGGCTTCGGCAGGCCGGCCTGGTAGACGTTGCCGGGCAGCGTGGCGGTGCTGGTCGGGTGCGGGGCCTTGCCGCCGGCGAGCGGGAAGAACGCGATCCGCTCGCGGCGGTACTGGAAGTTGCCGATCCAGAGCGTGTCGCCGCCGACCCAGAGACCGGACTCGGTGACGAGCATCTCCGAGGCGCCGATGCCGCGCGGGTGCCGGCCCGGGTTCCAGGACAGCGGCAGGCCGTTGACCGGGTCGAGCGCGGCGATGCTGGCCCGGCCGACCGCACCGGCCCGGGCGTTGTCGGCGCCGGTGCTGTTGTTGAGCCAGCGGAGGTGACCGCCGACGTAGACCGCCTGCTCGCTGATGCCGACGGAGAGGAACGTGTCGCCGCCGCTGTAGTCGACCCAGGTCGGCTGGAGGTTGTCGCCGGTCGCGCCGGCCTCCCAGCGGGCCGCGGTGTCGCAGAGCGTCCCGCCGTACGGGGCGCCGGTGGTGACCACCACGAAGTAGCTGTTGTCCGGGGAGAACGCGACGTCGCGGACGTACGAGTCGAACGACTGCCACTTGCAGCGTGGCGTGTAGCGGGCCGTGTTCCAGTCCGCGACGGTGGCGGCGGTGGCACCCAGGTCGATCTTGACGATCTGGTCGTGCAGGACCCCGTCGGCCTTCTTGAAGTTGCCGATGACGACGAGCTGCGTGCCGTCCGGGGAGACGGCGAGCTTCTCCGCGCCCACGCCGGCCTTGGCGCCGCTGACGCCGTCCCAGTTGTGGTTCTCGGTCAGCGTGGTGGTGAGGTAGCTGTCGACCGCGCCGGTGGTGGCGTTGAGCGAGGCGAGCCCGCCGCGCGGGTTGGGGTTGCCGGCCGTGGTGAAGATGCCGCCGACCAGCAGCCGGTTGCCGACCAGCGCGATGTCCTTGATCAGCCCGTTGAACGCCGGCGGCGCGAAGCTGGTGACGACCGCCCCGGTGGCGACGTCGAGCAGTGCCACCTTGCGCCGGGTCACGCCGTTGACGGTGTTGAACTTGCCGGCCACGAAGACCGTGCCCGCCGTGGGACCGGCGACGACCGCCGTCACCTCGCTGTCGAGCGTGGGCGCGAACGCGGTGTCCACCTGTCCGGTGGCCTTGTCGAAGGCGAGCAGGTAGTCCCGGGGGATGTCGACGTCGGAGTTGCGGTTCTGCACCCGGGTGAAGGAGCCGCCCGCGATGATCTTCGTACCGGCGTCGTGGATCGCGTCGACCGAGCCGTCCTGGACGTCGGGCGAGGCGGCGGAGGGGACGGTGTGGACCACTTTGTCGTGGCCGGGCGCGGCGGCGGCCGCCGGCGTGGCCGGGGAGAGGCCGGCGACGGTGAGGGCGCCGGCGGTGAGGACCGCGAGGATGCGGCGGCGGCGCGGGGCCGAGTGGTGGGTCACGGGCAGCTCCGGTGGGTGAGCAGGGTGAGGCGTCGCTGCGCTTACTCTCCGTTGATCCCCGGCTCCGCGTCCAGCGCGGGCGGCGCATTCTGCCCGACCACCGTGCGCCGGGGGCCGACCACCGTCGGGTCCGGCCAGGACAGCCGAGGCCGCCCGCACGAAAAGGTGAGGCCGTCTCACCGGCCGGGCGGGCCGGCTCGGCGGTCAGGTGGCCGCCGCCGGGTCGGCCGACGGAAGCGTGACAGTCACCTCCAGGCCGCCGCCGGGCTGGGCGACCGCCTTCACCGTGCCGCCGTGCGCGTCGCTGACGGCCCGCACGATCGACAGGCCGAGACCGGAGCCGCGCGCGCCGGTGCGTTCCTGGCCGCCGCGCCGGAACGGTTCGAACAGCCCGGGTACGTCGGCCGGGGCGACCTCGAAGCCGGTGTTCCCCACCACCAGCCAGGACCGCTCGCCGTCGGTGCCGGTGCGTACCCAGATCCGGCCGTGCAGGTGGTTGTAGCGGACCGCGTTCTCCACCAGGTTGCCGGCGAGCCGGTCGAGCAGGCCCGGGTCGCCGACCACCGGCGCCGGGCGCAGCGAGGTGTGCACCTTCAGGCCGATGCGCTCGACCTCCCGGGAGACCGCGGAGAGGGCGTTGGCGGTGCCGATGGCGAGGTCCGACTCGGCGCGCCGGCCCAGCCGCCGGCCGGTCTGCGCCTCGCTGCGCGCCAGGACCAGCAGCGCGTCGACCAGGCCGTTGGCGCGCTCCGAGGCGTCGCGCACCACGCCGGCCATGCGGCGGTACTCGGCGAGGTCGGCGTCGTCGTCGCTGAGCGTCACGTCGATTTCGGTACGCATCACCGCCAGCGGCGTCCGCAGCTCGTGCGAGGCGTTCGCGACGAACCGTTTCTGCGCCTCGAAGGCGCCGCTGATCCGGTCGAGCATCGCGTCGAACGTCTCGGCCAGCTCGGCCACCTCGTCGTCGGCGCCGGACCAGCCGATCCGCTCGTCGAGCGTGGCCTCGCCGAGCCGGCGGGCGGTGGCGGTGACCTGGTGCAGCGGGCGCAGCGCCCGCCCGGCCACCAGGTACGCCCCGGCCACCCCGACCACGCTGATCGCCGCCAGCGCGAGCAGCCCCTTGACCAGCAGTTCCTGCGACGCCGCGTCGACGAGCTGCCGCTGCCACTCCCCGGCGTCGAGGGTGCGCCCGTCGCTGAGCACCACTGTGGTGCCGGGCAGCAACTCGTCGGTGGGGCGCAGCGCGTCGCGGACCAGCAGCCAGGCCAGCAGCACCAGGATCGCCCCGGCGCCGACCAGCAGCACGCCGTTGAGCAGGGTCAGCCGCAGCCGCAGCGTCGGCCGTACCCGGCGCGTGGCCGGCGCGCTCACTGCCGTACCCCACCGATGCGGTACCCCGCGCCCACGACCGTGTCGATGAGCGGCGGGTCGCCGAGCTTCTTGCGCAGCGTCATCACGGTGACCCGGACGATCGTGGTGAACGGGTCGGTGTTGGCGTCCCAGACCCGTTCCAGCAGTTCCTCGCTGGACACCACCGCACCGCGCGCCTTGAGCAGCTCGGCGAGCACGCCGAACTCCTTGTTGGTGAGGTCGAGCGGCACGCCGCCCCGGCTCACCACCCGGCGGGCCGGGTCGAGCACCAGATCGGCCACCTCCAGCACCGGCGGCGCGGCCGGGGTGGCGCGGCGGCCGAGCGCCTGCACCCGGGCCACCAGCTCGTCGAACGCGAACGGCTTGGCCAGGTAGTCGTCGGCGCCGAGCTGCAGCCCCTCCACCCGGTCGGCGACGGTGCCGCTGGCGGTCAGCATCAGCACCCGGGTCAGCGCGCCGGAGGCGGCCAGGTCGGCGCAGATCCGGTCGCCGTGCACGCCGGGCAGGTCACGGTCCAGGATCACCACGTCGTAGCGGGTGACGAACGCCGCCTCGTGCCCGGCGTCGCCGTCGTAGGCGACGTCGACAGCCATGCCGCGCTTGCGCAGCCCGCGCGCGATCGCGTCGGCGAGGTTGCGCTCGTCCTCGACCACCAGTACCCGCATCCCGGCCTCCCACCTCGTGACCCCTGACAACCTAGTGCGGCAGGCAAAACCGGCAGCCGCAGGAGCCGACGGCCACCGGCAGACGGTTCACCGGCAAGCGCGGCCGCCGCACGGGCCCACCCCTGCCGGCCCGGCACCGACTTCCGGGCACCGCCACCGCCACCGGACCACGATTGTCACTCGCCGTAACTCCGACGTTGATTCGGCGTGGTATCACGCACCGTAATGGAGGCCCGCTGGGCCCATCGAACGCCCCGTCGAGCCGAATCGCCTTGACCAGGAGAAACAGTCGACCACTCCTCAGGGCGAGAGATACCCCTCCGCGCCCTTTGCTCTGCAGCCTCATGCGCAGCGGTAGCCGTGGGTCACCGATGCGCCGGTGGCTGCAGAGCAAAGGGCGCGAGGGCGACCATGTCGCGGGGCCCGCTGCGACTACGGTCAGTGACAGGGCGGCAGACCGGTCGGCCGCAGCCGGCGGCACGCGCCGCCGTTGCAGAAAACCTTCGGGTACGCGATGCTCGGCGGCAATGATCGGCAAGCGCACCAGCCACAGGCGACGTCCACCCCGGGCGGGTTCCCGATGACCGGCCGCGACATCGCGTACCGCCGGTTCCGCTTCCCGGCGGACCGCGACCGGGGTCGTGCGGACGAGCTGCGCGCCGGGCCCGCGGGCCTGGCGCTCGACGGCCATGCCGGCCGGGTCACGCACACCGACCCGCACTCCGGGACCACGGCCGAGTACGCCGCCGGTACCTGGACCTCCCCCGTGACGTCCGCCGGCTTCGCCGTCACCGAACTGGTGCCCTCGTGGACCGCCGACACCCCGCCCGGTTGCTGGCTGCGGGTCGAGCTGCGCGGCTGGGCCGACGGCACTGCCACCACCGGCTGGTACGACCTGGGCCACTGGGGGGCCGACGACAGCGCCGTGCACCGCGCCTCGGTACCCGGGCAGGAGGACGACCGGGCGCGGGTCGCCGCGGACACGCTGCGGGTGACCGGCGCGACGGTGACCGGCTGGCAGGTCCGGGTGACCCTGCTGCGCCGCCTCGACGCGCCCGACGGCCCGGTGCTGCGCACGGTGGGCGTGGTCGCCTCGGCCGACCCGCCCAGCGACGCGGAGGCCACGGGCGTCGACGCCACCGCGAAGGCCGGCAGCCGGAAGACCGCCGTCGGGGACGCACGCGCGTGGGGGCGGGTGCTGGACGTGCCGCGCTACGCGCAGCGGCTGCACGCCGCCGGGGAGACCCGCTGGGGTGGCGGCGGTGACTCCTGGTGCAGCCCCACCTGCGTGTCGATGGTGCTCGACTTCTGGGGCACCGGCCCCGCCCCGGACCGGTACGCCTGGGTGGCGCCGCCCGGCCCCCGCCCGCAGGTGGTGCACGCCGCCCGGCACTGCTACGACCACGCCTACGGCGGGCCGGGCAACTGGCCGTTCAACACCGCGTACGCGGCGACGCACGGGGTGGACGCCTTCGTCACCCGGCTGCGCTCGCTGGCCGAGGCGGAACGGTTCGTGGCCGCCGGCATCCCGCTGATCGTCTCGGCCGCGTTCACCGCCGGTCAGGTGCCCGGAGTGGACTACGACACCCGGGGACACCTCATGGTGCTGGCCGGTTTCACCGCCGACGGCGACCCGGTACTGAACGACCCGTACGCGCCGGACGACGAGCGGGTCCGCCGCACCGTGCCGCGCGCGCCGTTCGAGCGCGCCTGGCAGGTGGGCAGCGGCGGGATCGCGTACGTGCTGCGGCCCGAGTCGGCGCCGCTGCCGCCTGCCCCGGCGCAGGCCAACTGGTGATCAGCGGCCGGCCGGCCAGATCGCCATGCCGCCGGTCGGGCGCAGGCACACCAGTTGCGTACCCGTGTCCGCGCACTCGGACCAGGCGCCGGGCAGGATCCCCCGGATCCGCACCTGCCCGGCCGCCACGTCGAGCGCGCCGACGAGCGTGCGGTCCTCGGTGAGCGTGCGCAGTCCGAGCAGCGGCCCGGACGGGAGGTCGTTGCCGGAGACGCGCCAGCGGCCCAGCCGGGCCAGCACGCGGCCGGTCGGCGGGTCCAGCGCCGACAGTTCCAGTTCCTCCCCGACGCCGCGTTCGGCGGCGATGAGCCGGTCGCCGACCGGTCCCATCCCCAGCCAGCGCTCGTCCGTCCAGGCCGGACGACCGGTGGCCGGGTCGAGGGCCTGCGCGCCGCCCACCTGGTCGCGCAGGCACACCATCCCGGCGCAGTCGGCGAACCAGAGCCCGGCGCGGGAGCCGACCGGCAGGCTCCACCGCTCGTCGAGCCCGTCCAGGCCGTACCCGGTGACAGTGCCCCGGGCGTCCTCGACGAGCAGGAGGTCGGCCACCACCTGCGCGTACCGGTAGGCGGCGCGATCGGCCGCGGGCGCCACCCGGCCGGTGTGCGCGACCGCGCCGGAGTCCGCGTCGTACACGGTCACCCGGCCCTGCGGGGTGACCAGCACGAGCTGGGTCACCCCGTGGTCGTCGCGGCGGTACCCCACCTCCTGGCCGGGTACGGGCAGCGTCCACCGCACCTCGCCGGAGGCCGGGTCCACGGCCCGCACCGTGCCCGCACCGGGCGGGCGGGGGTTCTCCAGCAGCAGCCCGCCCGATGCGGTCCGGACCGGGTAGCCGGGATGCCGCCAGCGCAGCGTGCCGGTGGCCGGGTCGAGCATGGCCGACACGGAGTCGCCGTCCCCGGCCGGGCTGCTCGTCACCAGCAGTCCCCCGGCCACTGCGGTGAGGCCGAGCACATGGTCGCCGTCGGTCAGCGCGAACCGCCACGCCGGGTCCCCACCGGGCAGCCGGTACGCGGCTACCACCCGCCCACCCCGGCCGATCGCCCCCGGGCCGTCGGCCACCACCACGCGGTCCGGCAGGACCACGAACGCCGCGCCCTGCGGGGCGGGCACCCGGATCGGCTCGGGCCGTCGCGGCGGCCCGGCGGCGGCGGTGACCACGAGCAGCACCAGGCAGCCGAGCAGTGTCACCCGCGCCGTCGGGCCCGGCGGCCGGCGGGGCGGCGCGGCGGCCGGCTCGTCGGCGGACTCGCCGTGCCGCATCTCCCCCAGCTCGATCACCGGGCTCACGTCAGCCGCCGCACCAGGTAGTCGCCGCCGGGCCGGCGGCAGACCAGAAGCGTCACGCCGGTGGTGCAGTCGGTGCCGGTGAGCGTGCCCCGGATCGAGGGTGGATCGCCGGACAGGGCCACCTCGGCCAGGAGCCGTCTGCCGCCGCCCAGCGGCCGTGTCGCCAGCAGCGGCCCGCCCGACTCGTGCTGCGGGACCGGTGTCCAGCCGCCCAGGTCGGCGATCAGCCGCCCGTCGTCCTGGTCGAGCACCGCCAGGCCGTCGTCGATGGCGGTGTCGGGGACGCCGACGAGCAGCCGGCCGCCACGCTCCGCCGCCACGCCCGCCCACCGGTCCGCGCTCCAGCGCACGGCGCCGGTCGCCGGGTCGAGCGCGGTCATCCCCCCGGCCGGCCCGACAGCGCAGAGCAGGGCGCCGCAGCTCTCGGCGTGGCCTACCAGCTTCCGCGCGACGGTCCAGCGCGACCGGAGCGTGTCGAGGTCGTACGCCTCGATGGCCCCGTCGCCGTCGCGGAACTCCAGCAGCAGCCCGCGGGCGATCTGCAACCGGCGCGGGCCGGGCCGTCGTACCGGGTACAGGTCGCGGGCCACGAGCCGCGCGCCGGTGCGCGCGTCCACGACCACCGTCTCCCCGGTCGCCGGGGACAACACCATGCGTGCCGGCCCGGCCGGCTCGGCGTCGAACCCCAGCGCGCCCGTCATCGGCGCCGTCCACACGGTACGGCCGTCGGCCGGGTCCAGCCCTCCGATCGACGTCGTGGTGTCGGAGGTGGCCGACTGGATCAGCAGCACCCGGCCCACCGCGAACGCGATTCCGGGCCGGCGCCAGACGTCCGCGCCGGTGGCCGCGTCGTACGTGACCGTCTGCCAGTCCGTGTCGTCGACGCCTCGGCCGGCCACGATCACCCGGCCGTCCTGCTCCCACACCGACACGGCGGTGCCCACGCCTGGTAGCGGGCTGCGCCACCGCTCCCGGTCGCCCCGGTACGCGAGGAGTTCCCGCCCGCCGCCGGCGCCTGCGCGGTCCGGCCGCACCACGTACACCACGTCACCGGAGACGAACACGGCCGATCCCAGGCCGCCGGGCAGCGTCCACTCGACCGGGCCTCGCGGCGGCGTCGCGGCGGTGAGCGTGAGCAACGCCACCAGCAGCACCACGAGAAGGCGGAACGGCCGTCCGACGGCACGCGGGGGGCGGGGCGCCGGGCCGGGCGGCGCGTCGTCGCGCAGCTCCCCCAGATCGATGACGGTCACGACCATCCTCTCCCGCGCGCCGGGCCGCCGCCCGACCGTGACCGGCCGTGTGACGAACCGCCTGTACGATGGCGCGTCGTGGCCGTGCCCGTGGTGGACCCCTCGTTGAACCCCTCGTCCGTCGAGGCGGACGCCGTCGTGGCCGACCCGCCACGCCGCGCCCGTCGCCGGCCGGCCCGCGCCGACGTGCTGGCCATCGGAGCCTATGTGCTCCTCGGCGTTCTCGTCTGCCTCAACTACTGGGGCGACGTGGAGCACCGGGTCTCCTCGCACCTGCCCACCGACCACAGCTGGTTCGAGTGGCTGTTCGCGCACGGCGCGTACTCGGTGCAGCACCTGGAGAACCCGCTGTTCACCACCCGGCAGAACGCGCCGGACGGGGTGAACATGATGGCGAACACCTCGCTGCTCGGGGTGACGCTGCCGCTGGCGCCGCTGACGCTGCTGCTCGGCCCGCAGGTGATGTACGCGCTCTACCTGGGCGCCGCGCTGTCCGCGACCGCCGCCACGTCGTACTGGGTGCTGTCCCGGCACCTGGTCCGGTCCCGGGCCGGGGCGTTCGTCGGCGGCGCGTTCCTCGGTTTCGCGCCGGGCATCGTGCACCACGCCAACGGCCAGCCCAACTTCGTGTCGAACTTCCTGCTGCCGCTGATCGTGGCCCGGGTGCTGCGGCTGGGCGAGCCGGGCCGCTGGCGGCGCAACGGGCTGGCGCTCGGGTTGCTTGTCGCGTACCAGATCTTCATCAACGAGGAGATGCTGCTGCTGACCGCGCTGGCCTGCCTGGTCGTCGTGGTGGCGTACGCGGTGCAGCGGCCCCGCGCGGCCCGTGAGCGAGCTGGGTCGTTCGTGGCCGCGCTCGGTCTCGGTGGCGGCCTGGCGCTGCTGCTGACCGCCTACCCGATCTGGTTCCAGTTCAACGGCCCGCAGTCCTACCGCGGGTTGCAGGGCGGCGTCTTCCACAACTGGGGTGAGGACCTGGTCGCCTTCGTCACGTTCGCCCGGGACACGATCGCCGGTGACGAGGCGGTGGAGAAGACCATCGGCCTGACCGAGCAGAACACCTGGTTCGGCTGGCCGCTGGTGCTGGTGGCGCTGGCCGCGCTGGTGCTGCTGGTCCGCCGGTCGGTGCGGGCCCGGATCCTGGCCGTGCTGGTGGTCGTGTTCACGATCGCCTCGATCGGCCCGGTCGTGCGGTTCAACGGCGCGGAGACCGACATCGACGGTCCGTGGGCGTACGTGCCGGACGACCTGCCGCTGGTCGAGATGATGATGCCGACCCGGTTGAGCCTGGTCGTGGTGGCGGCAGTGGGCGTGCTGCTCGCCCTGGCGTGGGACGCGCTGGCCGGTGCCGGCCGCCCGCCGGTGCCCGCCCCCCGCTCCGGCGACGACGACGGCGGTGACGACGACGGTGACGGCGCGACGGCCGCGCGCGACACGCGCCGCCGGGTGCTGCGCCTGGCCGGGCTCGTCGCCATCGCCGCCGCCGTGGTGCCGCTGATCCCGCGTCCGCTGCCGGCCGAGCGGATCGACCCGCCGCCGCACTTCATCACCGCGGGCGGCTGGCGGCCGTACGTGCCGGAGGGCCGCACGCTCGTGCCGGTGCCGATCCCCAGCAACGTGCACGGGCTGCACACGCTGCGCTGGAGCGCGCTGACCGGGCAGGAGTTCCCGATCCCGGGTGGCTACTTCATCGGCCCGAACGAGCGCGGCGAGGGCGTGTTCGGCGCCCCGAACCGGCCCACCAGCACGCTCATCTACTCCACCATGGACGCCAACGAGGTGCCGGAGATCACCGAGGAGAACCGCCGCCAGGCCGTGGACGACCTGCGCTTCTGGCGGGCCTCTGTGGTGGTGCTCGGGGCCGGCCCGCGTGAGGCGGTGCTGCGCGACCTGATGGCCGAGCTGCTCGGCCCGCCGCAGCGGGTCGACGACGTGTGGATCTGGGACGTCCGCGACCGGGTGTGACACCCGCGCCGGTCAGCCGACGAGCGGGCGGACGTCCCACAGGTAGCCGCCGGGCACGTCCCGGCCGGGGCCGACCAGCGCGTCCACTGTGGCGCGGACCGGGTCGCCGGGTGACGAGTCGGCCTGCACGAGTGCCGCCGCCCGCCAGTGCCGCAGGTCGTCGATCGCCTGCCGGCGTTCCGTCTCGCCGACGGGCGGCACCCGGCCGGTCTCGGCGGCCCGGCGCAGCAGCAGCGACGTGGGCCGGTCCGGCGCGCCCCAGCGGGCCGCCGGGTCGCCTGCCGACTGCGGGCCGATGAAGTAGCCGCCGGGCGCGTCGAACGCCAGCCCGGTGCGCGCCGACCAGAACATGGCGGGGCTGACCGCCGCCCCGGTCACCGGCGGCACCGGCACCAGCGTCCGGCCCGCCGACACGTACTCCCGCCAGCCGCCGCCGGACACGACGGCCGGGACCGGCGGGACCGGCACCGCGCGGATCGGCGTCGGCGCCAGCGGCAGC
>NZ_JBXUOV010000090.1:0-23306 GCF_057196585.1 Micromonospora sp. ATLC20 | reverse complement strand
CCGCTGGCCGGGGCCGAGTGGGACGGCGCCCCCGCCCACGCCCGCGCCGATCTGGTGATCTCCACGGTGCCGAAGGGCGTCGCCGACCCCCTCGCGGACAACTTCGACTGGCGGCCGGAGTCCGTCTTCTTCGACGTGGTCTACGACCCGTGGCCGACGCCGCTCGCGGCGGCGGCGCTGACTGCCGGGTGCCGGGTGGTCTCCGGGCTTGACCTGCTGCTGGCCCAGGCGTTCGGCCAGTTCGAGCAGTTCACCGGCGTCACCGCCCCACGCGCCGCGATGCGCGCCGCGCTGCCGGTGTAAGGAAGGGCCCCTTCTTGACGCCTCCGGTCGAGGAAGGGTCCCCTGTTAACACCTCACCCGCCGGGCGGCGGACCGGCGCGCGGAGGTGGCCTGTCCGGTGGGCGGGATGCGGCGGGCGGCGTACGCCGGTGACCACCGGGCGTGACACACTGACCGTCGTGTTGCGCTGGCTGACTGCAGGTGAATCGCACGGACCCGCCCTCGTCGCGATGCTGGAGGGCGTACCCGCCGGCATCGAGGTGACCACCGGGGAGATCTCCGGCGAGCTGGCCCGGCGCCGGCTCGGCTACGGCCGGGGTGCCCGGATGTCGTTCGAGCAGGACGAGGTCGAGATCATCGGCGGGCTCCGGCACGGGGTGACGCTCGGCAGCCCGGTGGCGATCCGGGTCGGCAACTCCGAGTGGCCCAAGTGGCGCACCGTGATGGCCGCCGACCCGGTCGACCCGGAGGAACTGGCGAGCCAGGCCCGCAACGCGCCCCTGACCCGTCCCCGCCCGGGGCACGCCGACCTGGCCGGCATGCAGAAGTACGGGCACACCGACGCCCGGCCGATCCTGGAGCGCGCCAGCGCCCGGGAGACCGCCGCCCGGGTCGCGGTGGGCACCGTCGCCAAGGCGCTCGTCCGCCAGGCGCTCGGCGTCGAGATCGTCTCCCACGTGGTCGAGCTGGGCCCGGTGGCGGTCAAGCCGGGCCTGCGGCCCACGCCGGAGGACGCCGCCCGCATCGACGCCGACCCGCTGCGCTGCCTCGACGCCGAGGCCAGCGCCCGGATGGTCGCCGAGGTCGACGCCGCGAAGAAGGCCGCCGACACGCTCGGTGGCGTGGTCGAGGTGCTCGCGTACGGGGTGCCGCCGGGCCTGGGCAGCCACGTCCAGTGGGACCGCAAGCTCGACGCCCGCCTCGCCACCGCGCTCATGTCGATCCAGGCGATCAAGGGCGTGGAGATCGGCGACGGCTGGCAGCAGGCCCGCTCGCGCGGCTCGGAGGCGCACGACGAGATCGTGCCCACCGCCACCGGCGTGCGGCGGATCACCGACCGGGCCGGTGGCCTGGAGGGCGGCATCACCACGGGTGAGCCGCTGCGGGTGAAGGCGGCCATGAAGCCCATCTCGTCGCTGAACCGGGCCCTCGCGACGATCGACGTGACCACCGGCGAGCCGGCCACCGCGATCAACCAGCGCTCCGACGTGTGCGCGGTGCCGGCGGCGGCCGTGGTGGCTGAGGCGATGGTCGCGCTCGTGCTGGCCGAGGCGGCGGTGGAGAAGTTCGGCGGCGACTCGGTCGCCGAGATGCGCCGCAACCTGACCGGTTACCTCGACAGCCTGGTGATCAAATGAGTACCCGGCCGGTCTGCGTGCTGGTCGGTGCGCCCGGCTCCGGCAAGACCACAGTCGGCACGGCGCTCGCCGAGGCGCTCGGTGTCGACTTCCGGGACACCGACGCCGACATCGAGAACCTCGCCGGCAAGCCGATCCCGGAGATCTTCGTGGACGAGGGGGAGGAGCACTTCCGTACCCTCGAACGGGCCGCCGTGGCGGCGGCGCTCGCGTCGCACGCGGGCGTGCTCGCGCTCGGCGGCGGCGCGGTCCTGGCCGAGGAGAACCGGGCCGCGCTGATCGGCCACACGGTGGTGCACCTGTCGGTGGAGCTGCCCGACGCGGTCAAGCGGGTCGGTCTCGGCGCCGGCCGGCCGCTGCTCGCGCTGAACCCGCGTGCCACGCTCAAGCACCTGATGGACCAGCGCCGACCGCTCTACGCCGAGGTGGCGACTGCGACGGTGGTCACCGACGGCCGTAACCCGGAGGAGCTGGCCGCGGAGATCGCCGCGCTGCTCAAGCCCTGACACCGCCTTCCCCACCCCACCGCTCCCGGCTCCCTCGGTGGAACGTCGTGGGTGTCTCCGGGGCGTTATGACACCCGTGGTGTTCCACTCGTCGGCTGATGACGTGGTGGGTGGAAGGTGGTGGGTGTCTCCTCGGCCTCTTGGCACCCGTGGCGTTCCAGCCGGCGCGCATGACGTCGGTGGGTGGAACTTCGTGGGCGGGTGAGAAGGCGCGTCGGCCAGGTCCGGCCGGTCAGGCGTTTGCGGCGACGGTCCCGGCCGTCCGGCGGCGCCGGGCCGGTTCGGGTCGCCAGGTGGCGAGCAGCGCCAGCGCCAGCGCGATCTCGGCCAGGTCGCCGAGGTAGTACATGAGCGTGGCGCCGGCCCGCAGCTCGGCGGCGGTGGCCGGCACGTCCACGAACAGCCCGGCGTAGAGCAGCTGGGCGATGGTGGCGTGCGCGGCCACCCCGACCCCGATCACCACCAGCCGCACCGGTACCCGCGGGCGGTGCGGTCCCGGGTCCGGCCCGGCGATCGACCAGGCGAACAGACAGCCGCTGAGCAGGAAGTGCAGGTTCACCAGCGTGTGCAGGGCGGGGTTGTCCAGGGTGGCCCGGTACAGCGGGGTGAGGTAGAGCAGCCAGAGCCCGCCCGCGGTGAGCAGAAGACCGGTGACCGGGTGGCCGAGCACCCGCGCGACCGGGTGCCGCAGCAGGTGGACCAGGGCCCGGCCGGTACGCCGGTCCAGCGTGCGCAGCAGCAGCGTGACCGGGGCGCCGAGCACCAGCGCCAGCGGCGCGAGCATGCCGATCAGCAGGTGCTGCCACATGTGCCCGACGAAGTCGCCGGCCGGCCAGAGCAGCCCGGTCACCAGCAGCAGCGCGCCCAGACCGAAGCTCGCCGTGCGGGCGTGCGGCCAGCCCGGCCCGCCGGGGTCGCGCAGCCGCAGCGCGGCGGCCAGGTACGCCCAGAACAGCACCACCGGGATCAGCGCGGTCACCGGGAAGCCGCCGTCGGTGTGCCCGGCGTGGGCCAGGCTCACCGGCGCTCCGGCGCGCAGAGGTCCACCGCGCGGGCCCGGCGCTGGATCGCCCAGCCCACAGCGATCAGCACCAGGCCCAGGGCGAGGAACCCGAGATCCCACCAGAGCTGGTTCGGGCCGCCGCGGACGTGGTGGATGCCGAGCAGGTGGTGGTCGATGACGCCCTCGACCAGGTTGAACAGGCCCCAGCCGATCAGCGCCCAGCCCCACAGCATCGGCGAGCGCCACAGCCGGCCCCGGGAGTGTGTGACCCGGGAGTAGAGCAGCGCCAGGCCGGTCAGTACCGCCACCCAGGTGACCACGTGGAACAGGCCGTCCCAGAGCGTGTTCATCTGCAACCCGGTCACGGTGTCCACCGGGTACTCGCGTACACCGATGCGGTCGCTGCCGGTGCTGCTGAGCATGTGGTGCCACTGGAGGACCTGGTGCAGGACGATGCCGTCGACGAAGCCACCGAGCCCGACGCCGAGGATCGTGGCGGGCAGCCGGATGCTCGTCGCGGACTCCGGTCGATTCGCGTGTGCCGTCGTCTCACTCATTCCGGCCGCCCTACCCGCGAGGTGGCCGGACAAACACCCAGCCAGTGGACAGTCGCCCCGCGAGGGCGGCGCGCTGGACTAGGCTGCCCGCGATGGACGAGGTGACCCGGATCCCGGTCGGCGGCGAGCGGCCGTACGACGTGCTCGTGGGACGTGACCTGCTGGACCCGCCGCCCCGGCTGCTGCCGGGCGCCGAGCGGGTGGCCTTCCTGCACGCGCCGCCGCTGAAGGCGCTCGCCGACCGGCTCGCCGACGGCGTGCGCGAGGGCGGCGTGACGCCGCTGCTGATTGAGGTGCCGGACGCGGAGGCGGGCAAGCACGTCGACGTGGCGGCTGCCTGCTGGGATCGGCTCGGCGACGCCGGGTTCACCCGTACCGACGCGGTGGTCGGCGTGGGCGGCGGCGCGGTCACCGACCTGGCCGGGTTCGTCGCCGCGACCTGGCTGCGCGGCGTGCGCTGGGTGCCGGTCGCCACGTCGCTGCTCGGCATGGTCGACGCCGCAGTGGGCGGCAAGACCGGCATCAACACCGCCGCCGGCAAGAACCTGGTCGGCGCGTTCCATCCGCCGGCCGGCGTGCTGGCCGACCTGGCGACGCTGGACAGCCTGCCCCCGGCCGACCTGGCGGCGGGCATGGCCGAGGTGGTCAAGTGCGGCTTCATCGCCGACCCGGTCATCCTCGACCTGGTCGAGCGGGATCCGGCCGCCGCGCTGGACCCGGCCGGGCCGGTGCTGCGGGAACTGGTCGAGCGCGCGGTCCGCGTGAAGGCCGACGTGGTCGCCGGAGACCTGCGCGAGTCCGGGGTACGCGAGGTGCTCAACTACGGGCACACCCTCGCCCACGCGATCGAGAAGGTGGAGGGCTACCGCTGGCGGCACGGTCACGCCGTGGCGGTCGGCCTGGTCTACGCCGCCACGCTGGCCCGGCTCGCCGGTCGCCTCGACGCGGCCGACGCGCAGCGGCACCGCCGGGTGCTGACCGCGCTCGACCTGCCCACCGGCTACCGGGCCGACGCCTGGCCGGAACTGCTCGCCGCGATGCGGGTGGACAAGAAGGCCCGGGGCAGCCGGTTGCGGTTCGTGGTGCTCGACGGGCTCGCCCGCCCGGCGATCCTGGAGGCGCCGTCGGACGACCTGCTCGCCGCCGCGTACGCGGAGATCAGCTCGTGAGGGTGTACGTGCTCAACGGGCCGAACCTGGGCCGGCTCGGCACCCGCCAGGTCGACGTGTACGGGGTGACCAGCTACGCCCAGCTCGTGGCCGACTGCGAGCGGCACGGCCGGGAGCTGGGCCTGGACGTGGTGGTCCGGCAGACCGACGCCGAGCACGAGATGCTGGCCTGGCTGCACGAGGCGGCCGACGAGGCGGCGGCGGTGGTGCTGAACCCGGCGGCCTGGTCGCACTACTCGGTCGCGGTGCGGGACGCCTGCGCCATGCTGCGCGGCCCGCTGGTCGAGGTGCACATCTCCAACATCCACGCCCGGGAGGAGTTCCGGCACCACTCGGTGGTCTCCGCGGTGGCGACCGGCGTGATCTGCGGCCTGGGCGTGGACGGCTACCGGCTGGCACTGCACCACCTGGCTCAGCGTGCGAGTCCGATTCGACAGAGCGAGTAGACTTGGACGGTCTGTCCGCCAATTGATGATCAAGGCAGGAAATGGCCACCACCAACGACCTGAAGAACGGCCTGGTACTCAACCTGGACGGCGAGCTGTGGGCCGTCGTCGAGTTCCAGCACGTCAAGCCCGGTAAGGGTGGTGCCTTCGTGCGCACCACGCTGAAGAACGTGCTGTCCGGCAAGGTGGTCGACAAGACCTTCAACGCGGGCACCAAGGTCGAGACCGCGACCGTGGACAAGCGCACCATGCAGTACCTGTACGCCGACGGCGAGGACTACGTCTTCATGGATCTGGAGACGTTCGACCAGATCACCGTCCCCGGCGGCACCGTCGGCGAGGCCGCCAACTACCTCCTCCCCGAGGCCGAGGCGACCGTCGCCACCCACGAGAGCGTGCCGCTGTACATCGAGCTGCCGACCTCGGTCGTGCTCGAGGTCACCTACACCGAGCCGGGCCTGCAGGGCGACCGGTCGACCGGCGGCAACAAGCCGGCCACCGTCGAGACCGGCGCCACAGTGCAGGTGCCGCTGTTCATCACCACCGGTGAGAAGATCAAGGTCGACACCCGCGACGGCCGTTACCTCGGCCGAGCCTGATGGCCGAGGGCCCCAAGCAGCAGATGCCGGCGCGCCGCAAGGCGCGCAAGCGGGCGCTGGACGTGCTCTTCGAGGCCGACCTGCGGGACCGCCCGCCGGTCGAGGTGCTCGCCGGTTACCTGGAACGGATCGAGCAGCCGCGCCCCGACCACCTCGGCTACGCGGTCGGGCTGGTCGAGGGCGTGGCGGCGCACCTCGACCGGATCGACGAGACGATCGCCAGCTACGCCGAGGGGTGGACGCTGGAGCGCATGCCGGTGGTCGACCGCAACCTGGCCCGGATCGCCGTGTACGAGCTGCTCTACGTCGACGAGATCGACGACGCGGTGGCGATCAGCGAGGCCGTCGAGCTGGCCCGGCAGATGTCGACAGACGACTCGCCCCGCTTCCTCAACGGCATCCTCGGCCGGATCGCCGAGTACGCCTCGCGCTGACGCGCAGCGACGACGGAAGGGCCCGTGCCGACCGGCACGGGCCCTTCGTCGTACGGGGGTGTCAGGAGGCGAAGAACGCCCGCGGGTCGGCGACCAGCACGCCGTGCTCGGTCAGCCGCTCGATCAGGCCCGACGGCGAGGCGTCGTAGACGATCGCGAGGGCGCGCAGGTCGTCGGCACGGATCGAGAGCACCCGGCCGTTGTAGTCGCCGCGCTGCTGCTGGATGGCGCGCGCGTAGCGGGCCACGTACGCGAGGTCCTCGGAGGCCTCGTCGTAGAGCCGCTCCAGGTCCAGCACGATCTTGCTGGTGGGCTCGTGACGCACCCCGCTGCCGTCGGGCAGCAGCTCCGAGACGGGAACGCGGTAGAAGTCGGCCAGCTCCGCCAGGCGGGACACGGTGACGGCGCGGTCGCCGCGCTCGTACGAGCCGACCACCACGGCCTTCCACCGCCCGTTCGACTTCTCCTCCACCCCCTGCAGGGACAGGCCCTGCTGCTGGCGGATGGAGCGCAGGCGGGCGCCCAGCGACTTGGCGTATTCAGAGGGCATTCGGACACTCCCAGTGCTGTTCGGGTTCTCCGAGCTATCGCTACGGAGCGTGACGGTACGGGGATTGCGACAAGTGGTCAAGTGTTGCCGTCCACGAGGTCCGGCACCCACGTGTGGCTTGTCCCCATTTCTCCGGGCTGACCAGCAGGTCAGGACCGGCGGCGGGCAGCCCGGTGACCGCTGGTAACGTGGCGTGAAGCCCCGGTCCGGGCCCCGCGCGGGCCGGCCGGAGCAGACCAGACGTCCTTTAACGACCCGTCCCGTGAGGCGGGGAAGGAGGTCCGCCGTGGCCTACCCACCGGCTGCCCACTCGTCGCCGCCGCGACAACCCTCGGTGAAGGTGATCCTCGCCGCAGCGGACGTGTCGCGGGTGGTCGACCGCATCGCCCACCAGATCCTGGAGAAGACCCAGGGCGCCGCCGACACCGTGCTGCTGGGCATCCCCACCCGGGGCGTGCCGCTGGCCCACCGCCTGGCGGCCCGGATCAGCACCTTCGAGGACGTCACCGTCCCGGTCGGCGTGCTCGACATCACGCTCTACCGCGACGATCTGCGCCGGCACGCCACCCGCGCGGTCGGCCCGACCGACCTGCCGCCCGGCGGGATCGACGGCAAGCGGGTGATCCTCGTCGACGACGTGCTGTTCTCCGGCCGCACCGTGCGGGCCGCGCTGGACGCGCTCAGCGACGTCGGCCGCCCGGCGTCCGTGCAGCTCGCGGTCCTGGTCGACCGCGGCCACCGCCAGCTGCCGATCCGCGCCGACTACGTCGGCAAGAACATCCCCACCGCGCTGGCCGAGAACGTCAAGGTCACCCTCGCCGAGACCGACGGCGCCGACGAGGTCAAGTTGTACGGGGGTTCGCTCGCATGATCCGGCACCTGCTCTCCGGCGCCGACCTGGACGCCGGCACCGCCACCCTGGTCCTGGACACCGCCGCGGAGATGGCGACGGTGGCCGGGCGTGAGGTCAAGAAGCTGCCCGCGCTGCGCGGGCGCACCGTGGTCAACCTCTTCTACGAGGACTCCACCCGGACCCGGATCTCGTTCGAGGCGGCCGCCAAGCGGCTCAGCGCCGACGTGATCAACTTCTCCGCCAAGGGCTCCAGCGTGGCCAAGGGGGAGAGCCTGAAGGACACCGCGCTCACGCTCCAGGCGATGGGCGCGGACGCGGTGGTCGTCCGGCACCCCGCCTCCGGCGCACCGCACCGGCTCGCCGAGTGGGTCGACGGGTCGGTCGTAAACGCCGGTGACGGCACCCACGAGCACCCCACCCAGGCGCTGCTCGACGCGTACACGATGCGGGCCCGGCTGGGCCGGCTCGACGGCCTGCACGTGGCGATCGTCGGCGACGTGCTGCACTCCCGGGTGGCCCGCTCGAACGTGCTGCTGCTGTCCACGCTCGGCGCGAAGGTCACCCTGGTCGGCCCGCCCACGCTCATCCCGGTCGACATCGCCGCCGCCCTGGCGCCCGGCACCGACGTCTGTTACGACCTCGACACCGTTCTCCCAGGTGTGGACGTGGTGATGATGCTGCGGGTGCAGCGCGAGCGGATGGGTGACTCCTACTTCCCGTCGGCCCGCGAGTACGCCCGCCGCTACGGGCTCGACGGGCCGCGCATGCGCCGGCTGCCCGAACACGCGATCGTCATGCACCCCGGACCGATGAACCGGGGCATGGAGATCACGCCCGAGGTGGCCGACTCGCCCCGCTCCACCATCGTCGAACAGGTCGCCAACGGGGTCTCCGTGCGGATGGCCGTGCTCTACCTGCTGCTCGGAGGGAACAACCGGTGACCGCGTACCTCATCACAGGCGTCAGTGTGGTCGGCGGCGAGCCGACCGACCTGCTCATCCGCGACGGCGTGGTGGCCGGGACGGGCCGCGGGCTCGCCGCGGACGACGCCACAGTCATCGACGCGACCGGCCTGGTCGCGCTGCCCGGCCTGGTCGACCTGCACACCCACCTGCGCGAGCCCGGCCGGGAGGACGCCGAGACGGTCGAGTCCGGCTCCCGGGCGGCGGCGCTCGGCGGCTACACGGCGGTGTGCGCGATGGCGAACACCTCGCCGGTCGCCGACACCGCGGGCGTGGTCGAGCAGGTCTGGCGGCTCGGCCGGGAGGCCGGCCTGGTCGACGTGCAGCCGATCGGCGCGGTCACCGTCGGGCTGGCCGGCGAGCGCCTGGCCGAGCTGGGCGCGATGGCCGACTCCGCCGCCGCGGTGCGGATCTTCTCCGACGACGGCCACTGCGTGTCCGACCCGCGGCTGATGCGCCGGGCGCTGGAGTACGTCAAGGCGTTCGACGGCGTGATCGCCCAGCACGCCGAGGAGCCCCGGCTCACCGAGGGCGCGCAGATGCACGAGGGCGAGGTGTCCACCCGCCTCGGCCTGACCGGCTGGCCGGCCGTCGCCGAGGAGGCGATCATCGCCCGGGACGTGCTGCTCGCCGAGCACGTCGGCAGCCGCCTGCACGTCTGCCACGTCTCCACCGCCGGCAGCGTCGAGGTGCTGCGCCAGGCCAAGGCGCGCGGGGTACGGGTCACCGCCGAGGTGACGCCGCACCACCTGCTGCTGACCGACGCCAAGGCGGAGAGCTACGACCCGGTCTTCAAGGTCAACCCGCCGCTGCGTACTGCCGCCGACATCGCCGCGCTGCGGGAGGCGCTGGCCGAGGGCGTGATCGACATCATCGCCACCGACCACGCGCCGCACGCCGTGGAGGACAAGGAGTGCGAGTGGGCGTACGCCCGGCCGGGCATGCTCGGCCTGGAGACGGCGCTGTCGATCGCGCTCGACGTGTTCGGCCCCCGCTGGGACCTGATCGCCGAGCGGATGTCCCGCACGCCGGCCCGGATCGCCGGGCTGACCGGGCACGGCCTCGACCCGGCGCCCGGCGTACCGGCCAACCTGACCCTTGTCGACCCGGCCGTCCGCCGCGTCATCGAACCGGCGGAGCTGGCCAGTCGCAGTCGCAACACCCCGTACGCCCGCATGACGCTGCCGGGTCGCATCGTGGCGACCTTCCTGCGCGGCGAGCCGACGGTCCTGGACGGAAAGGCTGTTAAGTGAGCGCGAGGAACGCAGCGGAGCGGAGTCCCGCAGTCGCGAACGAAAGGCGGGCACAGTGAGGCGACGGCCTGCAATTCTCGTCCTCGAGGACGGGCGCACGTTCCACGGTGAGGCGTACGGCAGCGTCGGGGAGACCTTCGGCGAGGCGGTCTTCAACACCGGCATGACCGGCTACCAGGAGACGCTCACCGACCCCTCGTACCACCGGCAGGTGGTGGTGCAGACCGCGCCGCACATCGGCAACACCGGCGTCAACGGTTCCGACGACGAGTCCGACCGGATCTGGGTGGCCGGGTACGTGGTGCGCGACCCGGCCCGGATCAGCTCCAACTGGCGGGCCACCGGCGGCCTGGAGGACCGGCTCGCCGCCGAGGGCGTCGTCGGCATCAGCGGCGTGGACACCCGGGCGCTGACCCGGCACCTGCGCGAGCGCGGTGCGATGCGGGTCGGCATCTCCAGCGTCGAGGACGACCCGGCCGCCCTGCTGGAGCGGGTCCGCCGCTCGCCGCAGATGGTCGGTGCGAACCTGTCCGACGAGGTGACCACCGCCAAGCCGTACGTCGTGCAGGCGCAGGGCGAGCACCGGTTCACGGTGGCCGCGGTGGACCTGGGCATCAAGCGCAACGTGCCGCGCCGGCTCGCCGCCCGCGGCGTCACCACCCACGTGCTGCCCGCCGGGTCGACGATCGAGGACCTGCTCGCGACCGGCGCGGACGCTGTCTTCTTCTCACCCGGCCCGGGCGACCCGGCGACCGCCGACGGCCCGGTGGCGCTGGCCCGGGAGGTGCTGGCCCGGCGGATCCCGCTGTTCGGCATCTGCTTCGGCAGCCAGATCCTCGGCCGGGCGCTCGGCTTCGGCACCTACAAGCTGGGGTACGGCCACCGCGGCATCAACCAGCCGGTGCTCGACCGGGCCACCGGCAAGGTCGAGGTGACAAGCCACAACCACGGCTTCGCGGTGCAGGTGCCGGGTGCCGGGGACGGCGCCGTGGTGCCGGATCAGGTGATCCAGACCGAGTTCGGCGGTGTCCAGGTGTCACACGTCTGCCTCAATGACAACGTGGTCGAGGGGCTGCGGGCCGTGGACGTGCCCGCCTTCACCGTCCAGTACCACCCGGAGGCGGCGGCCGGCCCGCACGACGCGGACTACCTCTTCGACCGCTTCGCCGAACTGATCGAAGGCGGAAAGAATGCCTAAGCGGACCGACCTCAAGCACGTCCTGGTGATCGGCTCCGGGCCGATCGTGATCGGACAGGCCTGCGAGTTCGACTACTCCGGCACCCAGGCCTGCCGGGTGCTGCGCAGCGAGGGGATCCGGGTCAGCCTGGTCAACTCGAACCCGGCGACGATCATGACGGACCCGGAGTTCGCCGACGCCACGTACGTCGAGCCGATCACGCGTGAGTTCGTCGAGCTGGTCATCGCCAAGGAGCGCCCCGACGCGCTGCTGCCGACGCTCGGCGGGCAGACCGCGCTGAACACCGCTGTCGCCCTGCACGAGGCGGGCGTGCTGGAGAAGTACGGCGTCGAGCTGATCGGCGCGAACATCGAGGCGATCAACCGGGGCGAGGACCGGCAGCTGTTCAAGGAGATCGTCGCGAAGGCCGGCGTACGGCTGGGCCTGGACGATCCGTCGGCGCTGGTGCCGCGGTCGCGGGTCTGCCACTCGATGGACGAGGTCCGCGAGACGGTCGCCGACCTGGGCCTGCCGGTGGTCATCCGGCCGTCGTTCACCATGGGCGGCCTCGGTTCCGGGATGGCGCACACCGACGAGGACCTGGAGCGCATCGCCGGGTCCGGCCTGGCGGCCAGCCCGGTGCACGAGGTGCTCATCGAGGAGAGCGTGCTCGGCTGGAAGGAGTACGAGCTCGAACTGATGCGCGACCGCCACGACAACGTGGTGGTGGTCTGCTCGATCGAGAACGTCGACCCGATGGGCGTGCACACCGGCGACAGCGTCACCGTCGCCCCGTCGATGACGCTCACCGACCGGGAGTACCAGCGGCTGCGTGACCTCGGCATCGCGGTGCTGCGCGAGGTCGGTGTGGACACCGGCGGCTGCAACATCCAGTTCGCGGTGAACCCGGCCGACGGCCGGATCGTCGTGATCGAGATGAACCCGCGGGTGTCGCGTTCCTCGGCGCTGGCGTCGAAGGCCACCGGCTTCCCGATCGCGAAGATCGCCGCGAAGCTCGCCATCGGCTACACGCTCGACGAGATCCCCAACGACATCACGCTGAAGACGCCCGCGGCGTTCGAGCCGACGCTCGACTACGTGGTGGTGAAGATCCCCCGGTTCGCGTTCGAGAAGTTCCCCGGCGCCGACCCGGAGCTGACCACCACGATGAAGTCGGTGGGCGAGGCGATGAGCCTGGGCCGCAACTTCACCGAGGCGCTGAACAAGGCGATGCGCTCGATGGAGACCAAGTCATCCGGTTTCTGGACCACTCCGGACCCGGAGGGCGCGACGAAGGAGAACACCCTCGCGGCGCTGCGCACGCCGCACGACGGCCGGCTCTACACGGTCGAGCGGGCGCTGCGCCTCGGCGCGTCGATCGCCGAGGTGTCCGAGGCCTCCGGCGGCATGGACCCGTGGTTCCTGGACCAGATCGCCTCGCTGGTCGAGCTGCGCGCCGAGATCGTGGACGCGCCGGTGCTCGACGCCGCACTGCTGCGCCGCGCCAAGCGGGCCGGCCTCTCCGACCGGCAGCTCGCCGCGCTGCGTCCCGAGCTGGCCGCCGAGGACGGCGTCCGGACGCTGCGGCACCGTCTCGGCGTCCGGCCGGTCTACAAGACGGTGGACACCTGCGCGGCCGAGTTCGAGGCGACCACGCCGTACCACTACTCGACGTACGACTCGGAGACCGAGGTGGCGCCCTCGGCACGGCCGAAGGTGCTCATCCTGGGCTCCGGGCCGAACCGGATCGGTCAGGGCATCGAGTTCGACTACTCGTGTGTGCACGCGGTACAAGCGTTGCGGGACGTGGACTACGAGACCGTCATGGTCAACTGCAACCCGGAGACCGTCTCCACCGACTACGACACCGCCGACCGGCTCTACTTCGAGCCGCTGACGTTCGAGGACGTGCTGGAGGTCTGGCATGCCGAGGACTCCTCCGGCAAGGAGGCGGGTGGCCCCGGCGTCATCGGGGTGATCGTGCAGCTCGGCGGGCAGACCCCGCTGGGCCTGGCGCAGCGGCTCAAGAACGCCGGCGTGCCGATCGTGGGCACCTCCCCGGAGTCGATCCACCTGGCCGAGGAGCGCGGCGCGTTCGGCGCGGTGCTGGCCCGGGCCGGGCTGCGCGCGCCCGCGCACGGCATGGCCACCTCGTACGACGAGGCGAAGGCGATCGCCGACGAGATCGGGTACCCGGTGCTGGTCCGCCCGTCGTACGTGCTCGGCGGGCGCGGCATGGAGATCGTGTACGACGACGCCACGCTGCGCGACTACATCGGCCGGGCCACCGCCATCTCGCCGGACCGCCCGGTGCTGGTGGACCGGTTCCTGGACGACGCCATCGAGATCGACGTGGACGCGCTCGTGGACGCCGACGGCGACGTCTACCTGGGCGGCGTGATGGAGCACATCGAGGAGGCCGGCATCCACTCCGGCGACTCGTCGTGCGCGCTGCCGCCGATCACCCTGGCCGGCTCGCACCTGGCCCAGGTGCGGCACTACACCGAGCAGATCGCCCGCGGCATCGGGGTGCGCGGCCTGCTGAACGTTCAGTACGCGCTGCAGGGCGACATGCTCTACGTGCTGGAGGCCAACCCGCGCGCCTCCCGGACCGTACCGTTCGTCTCGAAGGCCACCGCGGTGCCGCTGGCGAAGGCGGCGGCCCGGATCGCGCTCGGCGCCACCGTCGCGCAGTTGCGCGCCGAGGGGATGCTGCCGCCCACCGGCGACGGCGGCACCATGCCGGCCGACGCGCCGATCGCCGTCAAGGAGGCGGTGCTGCCGTTCAAGCGGTTCCGCACCCCGTCCGGCAAGGGCATCGACGTGCTGCTCGGCCCGGAGATGAAGTCCACCGGCGAGGTGATGGGCATCGACACCGGCTTCGGGCAGGCGTTCGCCAAGTCGCAGGCCGCCGCGTACGGGTCGCTGCCCACCGCCGGGAAGATCTTCGTCTCGGTCGCCAACCGGGACAAGCGCGGCATGATCTTCCCGATCAAGCGCCTGGCCGACCTGGGCTTCGAGATCGTGGCCACCACCGGCACGGCCGAGGTGCTGCGCCGGCACGGCATCGCCTGCGAGCAGATCCGTAAGCACTACGAGTCGGGGGAGGGCGCGGACGCGGTCTCGCTGATCCTCGGCGGCGACGTGGCGCTGGTGGTGAACACGCCGCAGGGCTCCGGCGCGAGCGCCCGTTCCGACGGGTACGAGATCCGCAGCGCGGCGGTGAGCGTGGACATCCCGTGCGTCACCACGGTTCCCGGCGCCGCCGCCGCGGTCATGGGCATCGAGGCCCGCATCCGCGGCGACCTGAAGGTCCGCCCTCTGCAGGACCTGCACGCCGCCCTGCGGGCGGGCGAGTGACAGCGCGCCTGAACGCGCCGATCATGAGGTTGGCGGCGGATTCAAAGATCCACATCGCCGCCAACCTCATGATCAACGGGGAAGCCGGGGAAGTCGGGGAGGCCGGGGAAGCCGGGGGGACCGGGCGGGCCGGGCGAGGGGGCGCGGCGTGATCTTCGAGAAGGTGGTGCGGCCCCGGTTGTTCTCGCTCGCGGGCGGGGACGCCGAGGGGGCGCACGAGTGGACGCTGGCGCGGCTGGCCGCGGTGTCCCGCCGGCCGGCGGTCCTCGCGGCGCTGCGCGCGGCGTACTTCCGGTCGGCGCAGCGCACCGTGTTCGGGGTGCGCTTCCCCAACCCGGTGGGGCTGGCCGCCGGGATGGACAAGAACGGACTCGCGTTGCCGGCCTGGCCGGCGCTGGGCTTCGGCTTCGTCGAGGTCGGCACCGTGACCGCGCACGCCCAGCCGGGCAACCCCCGGCCCCGGCTGTTCCGGCTGCGCGACAGCGAAGCCGTGATCAACCGGATGGGCTTCAACAACGCCGGTGCCGAGGCGCTGGCGGACCGGCTGGCCGCGTTGCCGCGCCCGCTCGGCGTGCCGCTGGGCATCTCGCTCGGCAAGTCCAAGGTGACCCCGCTGGACGAGGCGGTCGACGACTACCTCGCCTCGTACCGGGCGCTCAAGGACCACGGCGACTACTTCGCGGTCAACGTGTCCTCACCGAACACTCCCGGGCTGCGGTCGCTTCAGGACCGATCACATCTGGACGCCCTGCTCGCCGCGCTGGTGGGGGAGAAGCCGGTGCTGGTGAAGATCGCCCCGGACCTCACCGAGCCGGCCGTGGCCGAGCTGCTGGAGGTGTGCCTCGACCGGGGCGCGGCCGGGGTCATCGCCACGAACACCACGCTCGCCCGCGACGGGCTCGCCCCGGCCGACCGGGAGCGCGCCGCCGAGGCCGGCGGGCTGTCCGGCCGGCCGCTCACCGCCCGGGCCCGGGAGATGGTCGCGTTCGTGCACCGGGAGACCAGCGGCCGGCTGCCGGTGATCGGCGTGGGCGGCATCCTGCACCCGGACGACGCGACACGCATGTTCGACGCCGGCGCCGCCCTGCTCCAGCTCTACACCGGCTTCATCTACCGCGGCCCCGCCCTGACCCGCGCCATAACAACCCGAGCCCCCCGACCCTGACCCACCCACCCCACCCACCCCACCCCCCCACCCTCGCACCCACCCCCACCCCCGCACCCGCACGATCTTGCACTTTCGGCCCCGGCACACCGCCCATTCCGGGCGTAGCCGGGGCACCAACTGCAAGATCGCGGGGGGAGAGCGGGGGAGGGGGAGCAGGGGAGGGGAGGGTGGGAGGGAGGGGTGGAGGAGGAGGAGACGTGACGCCTGAGGAGATTCTGGAAGCCGACCGGCGGCACGTGTGGCACCCGTACGCCGCGATGCCTCCCGCCGGCGCGCCGTACGTGGTCGAGAGCGCCGCGGGGGTGCGGCTGCGGCTGGCGGACGGGCGGGAACTGGTCGACGGCATGTCGTCGTGGTGGGCGGCGATCCACGGCTACCGGCACCCGGCGCTCGACGCCGCGGTGACCGACCAGCTCGGCCGGATGAGCCACGTGATGTTCGGCGGGCTCACCCACGAGCCCGCGGTACGCCTGGCGCGCACGCTCGTCGAGCTGACCCCGGACGGCCTGGAACACGTCTTCCTGGCCGACTCCGGCTCGGTCAGCGTCGAGGTCGCGGTGAAGATGTGCCTGCAGTACCAGCGTGCCCGGGGACGCCCGCAGCGTCGCCGGCTGGGCACCTGGCGGGGCGGCTACCACGGCGACACGTTCCACCCGATGAGCGTGTGCGACCCGGAGGGCGGCATGCACCACCTCTGGGGCGACGTGCTGCCCCGGCAGGTGTTCGCACCGGTGCCGCCGCCCGGCTTCGACGCGGTACCGGACCCGGCGTACGAGGCGGCGCTGGTGGACGCGGTGGAGCGGCACGCCGACGAGCTGGCCGCGGTGATCGTGGAGCCGGTGGTCCAGGGTGCCGGCGGGATGCGGTTCCACCACCCGCACTACCTTCGCGTGCTGCGCGAGGTGACCAGCCGGCACGGCATCCTGCTGGTGTTCGACGAGATCGCCACCGGCTTCGGCCGGACCGGCCGGATGTTCGCCGCCGAGCACGCCGGTGTCGCACCGGACGTGCTCTGCGTCGGCAAGGCGCTCACCGGCGGGTACCTGACGCTCGCCGCGGCGCTGTGCACGCCCGAGGTGGCGCGGGCGATCTCCGCCGACGGGGTGCTGGCGCACGGGCCGACGTTCATGGGCAACCCGCTCGCCTGCGCCGTCGCCAACGCCTCCCTGGACCTGCTGCGGGCCGGGGACTGGGCGGGACGCGTGGCGGGCATCGTCGAGGGCCTGCGGGCCGGTCTGGAGCCGCTGCGGGATGCGCCCGGCGTGGCCGACGTCCGCGTGCTCGGCGCGATCGGGGTGGTGCAGCTCGACCACGAGGTGGACCTGCCCCGGGCGACCGCCGCGGCGGTCGCCGAGGGGGTGTGGCTGCGCCCGTTCCGGGATCTCGTCTACACGATGCCGCCGTACGTCTGCGACGCCGCGGACGTGGCGCGGATCGCGGCCGGAGTGGCCGCGGCGGTCAAGGCCGGCTGAGCCCGGCCGGATACGACAGGGCGCGACGGAAGGCCCGTCGCCGGACACGCCAGGCGGCCCGAAGCCGCCGGGAGAGGGAGAGACGTGATGGAGACGTTCGGCGCCCGCCTGCACCGGGCTGTGGCGGAACGAGGGCCGCTCTGCGTGGGCATCGACCCGCACCCCGGGTTGCTGACCGCCTGGGGCCTGTCCGACGACGTGGCGGGCCTGGAGCGGTTCTGCCGCACGGTGGTGGAGGCGATCGGTGACCGGGTCGCCGTGGTGAAGCCGCAGTCGGCGTTCTTCGAGCGCTTCGGCGCCCGCGGTGTCGGTGTGCTTGAGTCAACTATCCGACAGTTGCGAGATTTGGGAGCGCTCACTCTGCTTGACGTGAAGCGCGGCGACATCGGCTCGACGGTCGCCGCGTACGCGTCGGCGTACCTCGATCCATCCAGCCCTCTGTATGTCGACGCGGTCACCGCGAGCCCCTACCTGGGAGTAGGTTCGCTCGCCCCGATGTTCTCCACCGCCGCCGAGCACGGCGGCGGGGTCTTCGTCCTGGCGCTCACCTCCAACCCGGAGGGTGCCTCCGTGCAGCGCGCCGTGGGCGCCGACGGGCGCACCGTCGCGCAGACCGTGATCGACGAGATTTCCCAGCTCAACAGGGGTGCGGAACCACTCGGCAGTTTCGGGCTGGTGGTCGGGGCGACGATCGGTGAGACGGGTCACGATCTGGACTCGGTGAACGGTCCGCTGCTCGCGCCGGGGCTGGGCGCACAGGGTGGAACGCCCGCCGGGTTGCGCACCGTGTTCGGCGCCGCGCTGCCGTCGGTGCTTCCCTCGTACTCCCGGGAGGTGCTCGGCGCGGGCCCCGACCCGGCCGACCTGCGGGCCGCCACCGAGCGGGTGCTGGCCGACTGCCGGGCCGCCCTGGGCGCGGCGGGCTGACTGACGGCTCGGTCACTTTGGGTTGATCATCGCGCGTCCACGTTGCCGAAATCTCCGTTGACCGCTAGTTTTCCCCGCGCTGGGAACCACGGACCCCTTTGGTTGCCAGCGACACCACGTTTCACAGATGCGGTGGGGCGCTCAGCCCGCCGTACTAGGGACCTGAGGAGAACTGGTGCCGCTCCCGTCACTGACCCCCGAGCAGCGCGCTGCCGCGCTGGAGAAGGCCGCGGAGATCCGCAAGGCCCGCGCTGAGCTGAAGGAGCAGCTCAAGCAGGGCAAGACCACCCTCGCCACCGTCCTCGAGCGGGCCGAGTCCGACGACGTCGTGGGCAAGCTGAAGGTTTCGGCCGTGCTCCAGGCGATGCCGGGCATCGGCAAGATCCGGGCCACCCAGATCATGGAGAAGCTCAAGATCGCCGACAGCCGTCGCCTGCGCGGCCTCGGCGAGCAGCAGCGCAAGGCTCTGCTCGGAGAGTTCGCCGCCAACTGAACGGCCCGCCGTGTAGAAACAAGCGGTGAGCACGGATGACGAGGCGCGCTCGGCGGCTCGGCTCACTGTCCTGTCCGGTCCCTCCGGGGCCGGCCGGAGCAGTGTCGTCGAGGCGGTCCGGGCGCGCCTTGCGTCTGTCTGGGTGCCGGTGGTCGCCACCACCCGCCCACCCCGTCCGGACGAGCGCGACGGCGTCGACCGCGTCTTCCTCGACGCGCCCGGCTTCGACCGGCTGATCGCCGCCGGGGAGCTGCTGGAGTGGTGCCGGATCGGGCCGTACCGCCGGGGGGTGCCCCGGGCCGGGGTGCGGACGCGGCTCGCCGAGGGCCGGCCGGTGCTGCTGCCGCTGGACCTGGGCGGCGCCCTGGCGGTTCGGGCGGCGGCGCCCGGCGCCCGGCTGGTGCTGCTCGCGCCGCCGGCGTACCGGGCGGACCCGGACGTCGCGGCCGTCTTCGCCCACGCCGTGGCACACGACCACACCGAGCGCGCCGCGGCGGAGCTGGTAGGATTGCTCGGTTCGTCCTTCCTGGCTCCGGCCCGACCGCCCGCGGGCGGCGCACGAGACGCAGAGGTTTAATTCGTGGGATCCATCGCCACCAACCCCGAGGGCATCACCAACCCGCCGATCGACGAGCTGCTCGAGAAGACCACCTCGAAGTACGCGCTGGTCATCTTCGCCGCCAAGCGCGCCCGGCAGGTGAACGCCTACTACAGCCAGCTCGGTGAGGGTCTCCTGGAGTACGTCGGCCCGCTGGTGGAGACCACCCCGCAGGAGAAGCCGCTCTCCATCGCCATGCGCGAGATCAACGCGGGCCTGCTCACCGCCGAGCCGACCGACCAGCCGTAACCGCGCCCGCGCCGATGCCCGCCGAGATCGTCCTCGGGGTCGGCGGCGGCATCGCCGCCTACAAGGCGTGTGAGCTGCTCCGGCTCTTCACCGAGTCGGGTCACCGGGTCCGGGTGGTGCCGACCGCCTCGGCGCTCCGCTTCGTCGGGGCGCCGACCTGGGCGGCCCTGTCCGGCCGGCCGGTCGCCGACGACGTCTGGTCCGACGTGCACGAGGTGCCGCACGTGCGGCTCGGGCAGCACGCCGACCTGGTCGTGGTCGCACCGGCCACCGCCGACCTGCTCGCCAAGGCCGCCCACGGCCTCGCCGACGACCTGCTCACCAACACGCTGCTGACCGCGCGCTGCCCGGTGCTGCTGGCCCCGGCCATGCACACCGAGATGTGGGAGCACCCGGCGACCGTGGCGAACGTGGCCACGCTGCGCTCGCGCGGCGTCCGCGTGATCGAGCCGGCGGTGGGCCGGCTCACCGGGCGGGACACCGGCAAGGGCCGGCTGCCCGACCCGGCGGAGATCTTCGCGGTGGCCCGCCGGGCCCTGGCCCGCGGCGTCGAGGCCGAGGCGGACCTGGCCGGCCGGCACGTGGTGGTCACCGCCGGGGGCACCCGCGAGCCGTTGGACCCGGTCCGGTTCCTGGGCAACCGGTCGTCCGGCAAGCAGGGGTACGCGTTCGCCCGCGCCGCCGTCGCCCGGGGCGCCCGGGTCACGCTCGTCGCGGCCAACGTGGCGCTGCCCGACCCGGCCGGGGTGGACCTGGTCCGGGTGGGCACGACCGAGGAACTGCGCGCCGCCACGCTCGCCGCGGCAGCCGACGCGGACGCCGTGGTGATGGCCGCCGCGCCCGCCGACTTCCGGCCCGCCAGCTACGCCAGCGGGAAGATCAAGAAGTCCGACGACGGCGTCGCGCCGACCATCGAGCTGGTCACCAACCCGGACATCGCCGCCGAGCTGGGGCGCGTCCGCCGTCCCGGGCAGGTGCTGGTGATCTTCGCGGCCGAGACCGACGACGCGGAGGCCAACGGCCGGGCCAAGCTGGCCCGCAAGGGGGCCGACATGATCGTGGTCAACGAAGTCGGCGTGGACAAGGTCTTCGGCGCCGACACCAACGCGGCCACCGTGATCGGTGCCGACGGTGCCGTGCACCGGCTGCCCGAGCAGCCCAAGGAGGCCCTGGCCGACGCCGTCTGGGACCTCGTCTGTCCGCGGCTGCCGTCACGTTCCTGACGGTTGGTCGACCCGCGTTCATCGGGTCACGGCGGAACGACGGTGACTAAACTGCCGCCGAGCGACCTTTAAAAGTCTTCACATGCTTAGGAGTGCCGTGACACGTCTCTTCACGTCCGAATCGGTCACGGAGGGCCACCCGGACAAGATCGCCGACCAGATCAGTGACGGCATTCTCGACGCCCTGCTCGCCCAGGACCCGCACAGCCGGGTCGCGGTGGAGACGTTGATCACCACCGGTCAGGTGCACGTGGCCGGCGAGGTGACCACCAAGGCGTACGCCGACATCCCGACCATCGTCCGCGAGACCATCCTCGGCATCGGCTACGACTCGTCGAAGAAGGGCTTCGACGGCGCGTCCTGCGGCGTCAGCGTGTCCATCGGCGCGCAGTCGCCGGACATCGCCCAGGGCGTCGACAACGCCTTCGAGCTGCGTACCGGCGGGTCGGAGAGCGCGCTGGACGCGCAGGGCGCCGGTGACCAGGGCATGATGTTCGGCTTCGCCTGCTCCGAGACGCCCGAGCTGATGCCGCTGCCGATCGCGCTGGCGCACCGGCTGGCCCGCCGCCTCGCCGCGGTCCGCAAGGACGGCACGATTCCGTACCTGCGGCCGGACGGCAAGACCCAGGTCACCATCGAGTACGACGGGCTGCGCCCGGTCCGGCTCGACACCGTCGTCGTGTCCAGCCAGCACGCCGCGGACATCTCGCTGGAGTCGCTGCTCACCCCGGACATCCGCGACCACGTCATCGCCCCGGAGCTGGAGGGCCTCGGCCTGGACACCGAGGGCTACCGGCTGCTGGTCAACCCGACCGGGCGGTTCGAGATCGGCGGCCCGATGGGTGACGCCGGCCTGACCGGCCGGAAGATCATCGTGGACACGTACGGCGGGTACGCCCGGCACGGCGGCGGCGCGTTTTCCGGCAAGGACCCGTCGAAGGTCGACCGGTCGGCCGCGTACGCGATGCGCTGGGTCGCCAAGAACGTCGTGGCCGCCGGGCTGGCCGAGCGGTGCGAGGCGCAGGTCGCGTACGCGATCGGCAAGGCGCACCCGGTGAGCCTGTTCATCGAGACGTTCGGCACCGAGACCGTGCCGGTGGCCTCGATCGAGAAGGCCGTGGCCGAGGTGTTCGACCTGCGGCCAGCCGCCATCATCCGGGACCTGCACCTGCTGCGCCCGATCTACCAGCAGACCGCCGCGTACGGCCACTTCGGCCGGGAGCTGCCGGAGCTGACCTGGGAGGGCACCGACCGGGCCGCCGACCTCAAGTCGGCCGCGGGAGCCTGACCACCACCACGCGCCGCGACCGGCGACCCGCACCGGGGTCGCCGGTCGCGCGCGTCTGCGTGGACGTGCCGCTGCCGCACCTCGACCGCCCGTTCGACTACCTGGTGCCGGAGGCGCTCGACGCCGACGCCCGGCCCGGGGTGCGGGTGAAGGTGCGCTTCGCCGGGCAGCTCGTCGACGGCTGGCTGCTGGAGCGCGCCGAGTCGTCCGAGCACCCGAAGCTCGCGTACCTGGAGAAGGTCGTCTCCCCGGTGCCGGTGCTCTCCCCGGAGGTGGCCCGGCTGGCCCGCGCGGTCGCCGACAGGTACGCCGGCAGTCTCGCCGACGTGCTGCGGCTGGCGGTGCCGCCCCGGCACGCCCGCGCCGAGAAGGCCGTCACCGCCGCCGACGCGCCGGCCACCGACGCGCCCGCGCCCGACGGCAGTCCCGCCTCGGCGGACGGCACCGCGTCCGACGGCGTACCGGCCGAGGCCGCCGACGCAGACGCCCGGCCGGGTGGCCGGGCGGAGGTGGACCCGCGCGGCTGGCGGGACTACCCGGCCGGTCCGGCGCTGCTGCGCGCGCTCACCGACGGCAAGCCCGCCCGCGCGGTCTGGTCGGCGTTGCCGGGGGAGGACTGGGCCGACAGGTACGCCGACGCGGTCGCCGCCACGGTGGCCGGCGGCCGGGGCGCGGTGGTCGTGGTGGCCGACGCCCGCGACCTGGACCGCCTCGACGCCGCCCTGACCGCGGTGCTCGGCGCGGGGCGGCACGTCCGGCTCACCGCCGCCGACGGTCCGGCCCGCCGCTACCGGGCCTTCCTCACCGCCCGCACGGGCGAGGTGGACGTGGTGATCGGCACCCGGGCGGCGATGTTCGCCCCGGTGCGGCGGCTCGGCCTGGTGGCGATCTGGGACGACGGCGACGACCTGCACGCCGAACCGCGCGCGCCCTACCCGCACGCCCGCGACGTGCTGCTCACCCGGGCGCAGCTCGGCGACATCGCCGCGCTGGTCGGCGGGTACGCCCGGACCGCCGAGGCGCAGTTGCTGGTGGAGACCGGCTGGGCGCGCGAGGTGGTGGCCGACCGGGCGGTGGTGCGCGCGCGTACCCCGGCCCTGGCCCCCACCGGCGACGACCCGCAACTGGCCCGCGACCCCGGCGCGGCCTCGGCGCGGCTGCCGAGCCTGGCCTGGACCACCGCCCGGGACGCGCTGCGCGCGGACCTGCCGGTGCTGGTGCAGGTGCCGCGCCGCGGGTACGTGCCGTCGGTGGCCTGCGCCGACTGCCGTGCCCCGGCCCGCTGCCCGCACTGCGCCGGGCCGCTCGCGCTGCCGTCGGCGCAGGGCACGCCCGCCTGCCGCTGGTGCGGCCGGGTGGCCGCCGCGTACGCCTGCCC
>NZ_JBXUOV010000089.1:0-23622 GCF_057196585.1 Micromonospora sp. ATLC20 | reverse complement strand
GATGTGGTCCCGCCGCGCTCCGGCGCCGGGCCCGTCGCCGGTGTGAACAGGGAGATGACCGAGTGATCCGATCGACGAGGGCGACCCGCCGCGAGCCGGTGCCGCCGACCCCGCACCCCTCCGGCGCCCGTCCGCCGGCGCTGCCGCCCGCCGCGGTGCCCCGGCACGTCGCCATCGTGATGGACGGCAACGGCCGCTGGGCCAAGGAGCGCGGGCTGCCCCGCACCAAGGGGCACGAGCAGGGCGAGCACAGCCTGTTCGACGCGGTCGAGGGCGCGATCGAGATGGGGATCCCCTACCTGTCGGCGTACGCGTTCTCCACCGAGAACTGGCGGCGCTCGCCCGACGAGGTCCGCTTCCTGATGGGCTTCAACCGCGACGTCATCCGCCGCCGCCGCGACCAGCTCGTCGACCTGGGCGTACGGGTGGTCTGGTCGGGCCGCGCGGGCCGGCTGTGGAAGAGCGTCATCTCCGAGTTGCAGACCGCTGAGGAGATGTCGCGCGGCAACTCGACGCTGACGCTGCAGTTCTGCGTCAACTACGGCGGCCAGGCCGAGATCGCCGACGCCGCCGCCGGGATCGCCCGCGACGTCGCGGCCGGCAGGCTCGACCCGGCCAAGGTGAACGAGAAGACGATCGCGCGGTACCTCTACCACCCCGAGGTGCCCGAGGTCGACCTGTTCCTGCGCCCCTCCGGGGAGCAGCGCATCTCCAACTTCCTGCTCTGGCAGACCGCGTACGCCGAACTGGTCTACCTGGACACGCTCTGGCCCGACTTCGACCGCCGTCACCTCTGGTACGCCTGCGAGCTGTACGCCCAGCGCGACCGCCGCTTCGGCGGCGCCCTGCCCAACCCGGTCGCCCCGGGCGCCTGACGTCACGCTTACCGACGTGCCGCGCTGGGTACCGATACCGGTAGACAGCAAACGCGGAGGTGAACCACATGATTCAGAAGCGGATCGCGCAGTGGGCGGTCATGGCGGTCGCCGTGCCGCTGGCGGCGGCCGGCGCGCGCCGGCTCAGCCACACCCTGGAGGCCCGTCGCGGCCCGTCCGGGGTGAGCCGTCTGCTGACCAAGGGCGCCGACCTGGTCCGGCCGCAGAAGGCCAAGCGTCGCCGGTTCTTCTGACCGCGACGTCCGGCCCTGGTGGCTGCGGCCGACATCCGGCCCGAGTGTGACGCCCCGCATCCGGCTTTCCCGCCGGGGGCGGGGCGTTCCGCTCTACGATCGGCGCAGGGCGCGCCGCCGGGTGCGCGCCCGCCACGGGGGTGGAGGATGCGCGATCTCCGGTACGAGATGACTGCTGCCCTGGCCGCCGCCGACCTGGTGGAGCCGGCCCGCCGGGACGCCGTCGCCGCACTGTGCGCCGACGTCGCCCAGCGGTGGTGCGCCGACCTCGGGCACACCCCCGCCGTCCGCTCCGGTGAGATCGGCGAGCTGGCGGCGGGCGAACCGGCCGCCGGCTGGGCGCCCGACCCGGACGGTCAGCGGGCCTGGTGACCTGTCCGGCCGTGCTGCCGGTGCGGCTCACGCCTCCACTTCGGAGCGGTCGCCCGCCCACAGCGTGTGGAACGAGCCGGCCCGGTCCACCCGGTGGTACGTGTGCGCGCCGAAGTCGTCCCGCAGGCCCTGGATCAGCGCGGCCGGCAGTCGCTGCGCCCGCAGCGCGTCGAAGTAGGCCAGCGACGACCCGAAGGCCGGGGCCGGGACGCCCGCCCGGGCCGCGTCGGCCACCACCCGTCGCCAGGCCGGTACGCCGGCGCTGACCCGCTCGGCGAACCACGGCGCGACGAGCAGCGTCGACAGGTCCGGCTCCGCGTCGTAGGCCTCCCGGATCCGGTCCAGGAAACCGGCCCGGATGATGCAGCCGCCCCGCCAGATGGTGGCCGTACCGCCCAGGTCGATGTCCCAGTCGTACTCCCGGCTGCCGGCCCGGATGTGGTCGAAGCCCTGCGCGTACGCGACGATCTTGCTGGCCAGCAGCGCGCGGCGCACGTCCTCGACGAACGCGTCCCGGTCGTCCACCTGCCACTTGTCGCCCGCGTCGGCGAACACCCGGCGGGCGGCCTCGCGCTGGTCGGCGTGGCCGGACAGCGACCGGGCGAACGTGGCCTCGGCGATGCCGGTGATCGGGATGCCGAGGTCCAGCGCGCTCTGCACGGTCCAGCGGCCGGTGCCCTTCTGCTCGGCCTGGTCGAGCACGATGTCCACGAACGGCTGGCCGGTGGCCGCGTCGGTGTGGCCGAGCACGTCGGCGGTGATCTCGATGAGGAACGACCCCAGCTCGCCGCCGTTCCACTCCCGGAAGATCTCCGCGATCTCCGCCGGGCTCGCCGAGAGACCGGCCCGCAACAGGTCGTACGCCTCGGCGATGAGCTGCATGTCGGCGTACTCGATGCCGTTGTGCACCATCTTCACGAAGTGGCCCGCGCCGTCCGGCCCGATGTGCCGGCAGCAGGGCTCACCGTCCACCTGCGCGGCGATCTTCTCGAAGATCGGCCCCAGCTTGCGGTACGACTCGGCCGAACCACCCGGCATGATGCTCGGACCGAGCAGCGCGCCCTCCTCGCCGCCGGACACGCCGGTGCCGACGAAGTGCAGCCCGTGCTCGCGCAGCGCCTCCTCCCGGCGGCGGGTGTCGGCGAAGTGCGCGTTGCCGCAGTCGACGACGATGTCCCCCTCCTCCAGCAGCGGGACCAACTCGTCGATCACCGCGTCGGTGGGCGCGCCGGCCTTCACCATCACGATCACCGCGCGGGGCCGCTCCAGCGAGCCGACGAAGTCCGCGAGCGACTCCGACGGCACGAACGTGCCCTCGTCGCCGTGCTCCGCGACTAGGCTGCGGGTACGTTCCGGCGACCGGTTGTGCACCGCCACGGCGAAGCCGTTGCGGGCCAGGTTCCGGGCCAGGTTGCGGCCCATCACCGCCAGACCGGTGACCCCGATCTGCGCCGTCGCCTGCTCTGCCATGCGTACCGCCACCTCTCGTTCGTGCTGCCGTGCTGCGACCGTATCGCGGTCGCCGGGGGAGCGGGCGGGGACGTCGACAGGGCGTGATCGGCGGGTGGCCGTGCGTCTCGCGCGGGCACGTCCGCGTTCTCTCCCGTAAATCGGGTGCGGACCTCCGGGCGGCGGTATAGCGTTGCCGCATGCGTAAGTGACGCCCCACCTCCGAGCCCGGTCCACCGCCGCCAGTGCCGTGGACCCGTCCTGCTCCGGGCGTCCGCATTCCTTCCCCGCCACCGTCGGTCGCGGTGTCTGTCGTGATCGGAACGCACCGGAGCCCTCGCTCGGCGCGTCCCGGTCGGCGCGCCCGCACGACAGGAGGCCCGCGAATGCCCGCGAAGCGCAATCCGAAGAAGTCCCGCAAGCAGTCGTCGCCGCAGGTGACCACGCCGAACCTCGACGCGCTCACGGTGACGCCACCCGCGGTGGTGCTCCCCACCGAGCCGTCGGCGTCCACCGTGTCCCCGGTGGTGCTTCCCACCGAGCCGGCGGCGCCCGCCGTGTCTCCGGATGCGGTGTCGCCAGTCCTGGCTGCGCCGACGGTGTCGCCCTCGGAGTCTCCGGAGACCCCGGTCCTGCCGGGCGCATCCGCGACGCCGCCCAGATCGGGCCCACCGGCAGGGCGGCAGGCCCGGTTGACCGGGCGGAGCCAGCGCGCCGGCCAGACCCGGTTCTACGCCTTCCGCCGCAGCTGACCGACAGCCCCGCCCGAGCCTCCCCGAAGATCTTGGAGGATTCCGGCCCCCATAGGGGCCCTTCCGTACCAAGATCTCGCCCGGCTCTGGTTGATCATGAAGTTGGCGGGGGCGAATCGGGCAACCGGTGCCGTCAACTTCATGATCAACGGGGCGGGGGTGGGAGGGGCGGGTCAGCCGATCAAGGGGCGGAAGGTGCCCAGGGCGATGCTTGTGGCCAAGGCGCCGGCTGCCAGTAGCGCGGCGCCTGCGACGAGCAGGGCGTCGGCCCCGGTGAAGCGCTGCGGGCGGGCAACGGTGCGTGGGGTGCCCGCGTCGAAGCCCCGGGCGTCCATCGCCACCGCCAGCCGGGTACCCCGCCGGATCGCGCCCACCAGCAGCGTGAACGCGGTGGACGCGAACAGCCGCAGCTTCGCCACCGGGTTGCGGCCGGCGTCCACGCCGCGGGCCCGGCGGGCCATGCTGATCATCCGCCACTCCTGTTCCAGCAGCGGCACCATCCGGAACGCGGCGAGCGCCCCGATGGCGAACCGGGCGGGTGCCTTCGCGTTCTGGATCAGCGCGTCGGCCAGGTCGGTCGGGTCGGTGGTGGCGAACACGACGATGCCGGGCAGCGCCACGGCGAGCATCCGCAGCACCAGTCCGAGCGCGGTCATCAGCACGCCCTGGGTGACCAGGATCGGCCCGGCCTCGACGAGCACCGGGCCGGAACGGTCGGCCGCGAAGAGCACAAGCGTGACCAGGATGCCGACGGCACCGGCGAGCAGCGGCCAGGCCCGGCGGGCCAGCAACCGGTAGCGGACACCGAACAGCGGCAGCACCGCGAGTTCGACGGCGATGGCGATGGCCGGGGCCACCGGGTCGAGCGTCGCCACCAGGATCAGCGTGAAGACCACAGCGGCGGCCAGCTTCGCCACCGGGTTGCGCCGGGCCAGCGGGGCGCCGGGCGCGGCGACCGGTTCGAGGCCGATCACGTGACCACCCCGTCGGGGGAGCGGTGCAGGGTGAGCGTCCGGTCGGCCAGCGCGGCCACGAAGTCCTCGTCGTGGGTCACCGTGACCAGGCCGTGCCCGGCGTCGCGCAGCTCGGCGAGCAGGTCGACCAGCTCCAGCCAGGTCCGCCGGTCCTGGCCGAACGTGGGCTCGTCGCAGATCAGCAGGCGGGGCGCGGTGGCCAGGGCCGTCGCCACACTCAGCCGCCGTGCCTCCCCACCCGAGAGGGTGTACGGGTTGGCGCCGGCCAGCTTGTCCAGCCGCAACCGGTGCAGCAACCCGTCGACGGTGGCGGTGACCGCCGACTCGGGTCGGCCGGTGCGGCGCGGGCCGAGCGCCAGCTCGTCGCGCACCGTGGCGGTGACGAACTGGTGCTCCGGGTCCTGGAACACCGAACCGATCCGGCGGACCAGCGCGGGTGCCCGCCAGCGGTGCGGGGGAGTACGCGCGTCCCGCCCGGCGAGTTCCGCCGACGCGGTGACGGCGCCCGTGCCGGGCTTCAGCAGGCCGCCCAGGAGCAGCGCCAGTGTGGACTTCCCGGCCCCGTTGGGACCGAGGACGGCGAGCGCTTCGCCGGCGCGTACCCGGAGATCGGTGGGGTTGAGCCGCGGCGGCAGGCCGAGCCGCTCCGCGGTGAGCAGCACGTCGCCGGGCGGCGTGGTGGCGTGCCGGGGCGGCGCGACGTGGCCGGGTACCCAGACCCCGGCGGCCGCAAGCGCCTCGCCGTGCGCGGCGAAGACCGCGTCGGGCGGCCCGTCGGCGCGCACGCCGCCGCCGGGTTCCAGCACCACGACGCGGTCGACCAGCGGCAGCGCCTCGGTGACCCGGTGCTCGACCAGGACCATCGTGGTGTCCGGGTCGAGCGCGTTCGCGACGGCCCGGCGGATCAGGCCGGCGCCGGCCGGGTCGAGGTTGGCGGTGGGCTCGTCGAGCAGCAGCAGCCCGGGGCGCAGCGCGAGCGTGCCGGCCAGCGCGAGCCGCTGCTGCTCGCCGCCGCTGAGCGCCGCGGTGGGGCGGTCCCTGTCGTACGGGAAGCCGACCCGGTGCAGCGCCTCGTCGACGCGGGACCAGATCTCCCCGGCGGGTACGCCACGGTTCTCCAGCCCGAACGCCACGTCGTCGCCGGAGCGGGCCATGACGAGCTGGGTCTCCGGGTCCTGGAAGACGATGCCGACGCGCTCGCGGGCCTTGCGCGGGTCCAGCCCGTCGATCTCGACGGTGCCCTCCTGCTCGCCGGAGTCCTCCGGCAGCAGCCCGGCCAGTGCGGCCAGCAGCGTGCTCTTACCGGCGCCGGAGGGTCCGAGCAGCAGCACCCGCTCGCCGCTCTCCACGCGCAGATCCACCCCGCGCAGAGCCCAGCGTTTCCGTCCCCCGTGCCGCCACCCGAACCCCCGGAGCACCACCCCGCTCACCGCCCACCACCCCCTCTCCCGGCCCAGCCTGCGTGATCAAGGAGTTCGCGTCCGGAGAACCGTGCCCGGCGGACGCAAACTCCTTGATCACCGGGGCGGGGCGAGGCGAGCCTCAGACCAGGGCGCGGTCGCGGCCGGCGGGGAAGCGGTCCAGGACGCCGGTGTTCGCCAGCGCGCGGGTGAGGGCCACCGCACCCAGGCCGGCCACCAGCAGACAGCTGAGCACGCCGAACGCGATGTAGGGCAGCCGGAACGTCGTCCAGCTCGTGCCGGGGTACCAGTAGAGGGCGTCGAACAGTGTGGCGAAGAGGCCGCCGCACGCACCGGCGAGCGCCGCCGTGAGCGGCCGGTAGACGCGGTACCGGGTGGCCGCGAAGACAGCCTCGACGCCCAGGCCCTGCACCGCGCCCTGGAGGATCGCCATCGCGCCGTACGGGGAGCCGAGCAGCACCGAGACCGCCGAGGCGACCGTCTCGGTGAGCAGTGCCGCCCCCGGCTTGCGGACGATCAGCGCGCTCAGCACGGCCGGGATGAGCCAGACGCCGTACATGACCGACTGGAGCGGGGCGAAGAAGGCGAACGGCCCGTCGCTGCCCTTCCAGAGGATGTTCCAGAGCTGGAACACGACGCCGAAGGCGACGGCGATGACCGAGGCGACGACGATGTCGACGGTACGCCAGCTGTTGCTGTCGGTGTGGTTCACGGTTGGCTCCCAGTTCGTCGAGGTGAACCAGGAGAAGACGCACGCCGCGTCCGGTTGTCACCGGACGGCGACGCGGCTGGAGGTCGACCGAACTCCCTGCGCTGGCATTACCCAGATCAGGTTCGAGGGTCTGCGGGCACCGGCCCGCACTCTCAGCGCTGTGCGCTCCCCTGTCGGATGTGAAGTTGTCTCGTCGCAGACGCTAGCACCGACCACGGCCCGGGGCCCAGCAGGGCGAGTGTCGGTATGGTGGCGATCATGCTGGTGGATGCGCGGGGACTGACGTTCGAGGTACGCGCCGGCGGCCCCGAGGGCGGTGACCCGGTCCTGCTGCTGCACGGCTTCCCGCAGCACTCCGGTGAGTGGGACGCGGTCACGCCCGCGCTGCACGCCGCCGGGCTGCGCACGTACGCGCTCGACCAGCGCGGCTACTCGCCCGGCGCACGTCCGGCCGACGTCGGGGCGTACCGGATTCCGGAGCTGGTGGCCGACGCGGCCGCCGTGCTGGACGCGCTCGGGGTGACCCGCGTGCACGTGGTGGGCCACGACTGGGGCGCGATCGTGGCGTGGGGCCTGGCGGCGGCGCACCCGGCGCGGGTGCGGACGCTGACCGCGGTGTCGGTGCCGCACCCGGCCGCGATGGGCCATGCGCTCGCCACCGACCCGCGGCAGAAGGTCAAGTCCGCGTACATCGCGTTGTTCCGCAAGCCCGGTACGGCGGAGAAGGTGCTGCTGGCGTGGAACGGCGCCACACTGCGCAAGCTGCTCAGCGGCGTGGGCGACGCCGGCGCGGTGGCCCGGTACGCAGAGCCGATGCGCGAGCCGGGCGCGTTGACGGCGGCGCTGAACTGGTACCGCGCGATGACCGGGACGGACATGAAGGCGGTCGCCCCGGTCGGGGTGCCTACCACGTTCGTCTGGAGCGACAAGGACGTGGCGATCGGCCGGACGGCCGCGCAGGCGTGCGCCGCGCACGTCACCGGTGACTACCGGTTCGTGGAGCTGTCCGGCGTCAGCCATTGGATCCCGGACGAGGCGCCCGGCCCGCTGGCCGAGGCGATCCTCGCCCGGTGCGCAGGAACGGAGGAGGCATGACGGTGAGCGCCGAGGCGTACCTGGCGGTGGTGACCGAGACGATCGGCCGGGTCGCCGCCGAGCAGCGGCAGAACGTGGCCGACGCGGCCGACCTGATCGCGGCGGCGCTGCAGGCCGACGGGGTGGTGCACGCGTTCGGCACCGGGCACTCCGAGGCGCTGGCCATGGAGATCGCCGGGCGGGCCGGCGGGCTGGTGCCCACCAACCGGATCGCGCTGCGTGACCTGGTGCTGATCGGCGGCGACCCGGCCGACGTGCTCGGCCCGAAGCTGGAACGCGACCCGGCGGTCGCGCACCGCCTCTACGAGCTGGCGCCGATCCGTCCGCAGGACGTGTTCGTGCTGGCCTCGAACTCGGGCGTGAACGGGGCGATGGTCGAGTTCGCGTCCATCGTGAAGGAACGCGGGCACGGGCTGGTGGCGATCACGTCGGCACAGCACTCGGCCCGGATGACGTCGCGGCACCCGTCCGGCCGCAAGCTGGCCGACTTCGCCGACGTGGTGCTGGACAACGGCGCCCCCTACGGCGACGCGACGCTGCCGCTACCGGGTGGCGGCAGCGTCGGCGCGGTCTCCTCGATCACCGCGGCGTTGCTCGCCCAGCAGATCGTCGCCGAGGTGGTGGCCCGGCTGGTCGCGGCGGGGCAGCGCCCGCCGGTCTACCTGTCCGCGAACATCACCGGCGGCGACGAGCACAACGCCGAGCTGGAGGCACGGTACGCGGGCCGGATCCGCCGCGGTTCCTGAACCGGTTTCGTGATCAGCCGTACGGGGCACTGGCGCTCCTGCCGGTGGGCGTTCACCCGCCGGCCGTGCCGTCTCCCGGGGAGGTCCGCGAGTGTCGAAGGAATCCGAGAAGCAGCGCTGGCAGCGCAACTTCGCCGACCTGTTGCAGGAGCTGCGGGTCGCGCAGACCGGTGTGCAGATCCTCTTCGCCTTCCTGCTGACGCTGCCGTTCAGCAACGGGTTCGGCCGGACCACGGAGTTCCAGCGCGACGTCTACATCCTGGCGCTGCTGACCGCCGCCGCGTCCGCCGCGATGATCATCTCTCCGGTCGCGTTCCACCGGGCGCTGTTCCGGCAGGGGCGTAAGCCGGAGCTGGTCCGGTTCGCCCACCGGATGGCCACCGGTGGCCTGTTCTTCATGCTGATCGCGATGGTCAGCTCGGTCCTGCTGGTCACCGACTTCGTGCTGGACCGGCCGATCGCGTTCCTGCTCAGCGCGCTCACCGGCGTGTGGTTCCTGATCTTCTGGGCGATCCTGCCGTTCAGCCGGCGCAACTGGGGTGAGGACGACATCGACGACGAGGACGACAGCCCTCAGTCGCTGACCGACTGACGGTCCGCCAAATCGGACGTGCACGCAGCGCTACCCCTGGGTAACACCCGGGGGTAGCGTCGTTTTCGTCGCACGCGTCGACGCAGCCGGACCGCGAGGAGGCAGCCGTGACCACGACACAGAACAGCCGGCCCGAGTCACCGGACGGCGCGGGGCCGCTGCCCACCGAGGCGGGCCAGGTCTCCGAGAAGGAGGCCCGCCAGGTCGCCGAGGCGGCCCGCGAGTCGGCCTGGGACCGGCCGAGCTTCGGTAAGGAACTGTTCCTCGGCCGGTTCCGGCTCGACCTGATCGACCCGTGGCCCCGCCCCGATCCGGCCGACGTGGCTCGCGCCGACGAGTTCCTCGGCGCGCTGCGCGCGTACCTGACGTCCGAGGTGGACGGCGAGGCGATCGAGCGGGACGCCCGCATCCCCGACGAGGTGTTCCACGGTCTGGCCGGGCTCGGCACGTTCGGCATGAAGATCGACCGGAAGTACGGCGGGCTGGGGCTGAGCAACCTGCACTACTGCCGGGCGCTGATGCTCGTCGGCTCGGTGAACCCGGCGGTCAGCGCGCTGCTCTCCGCGCACCAGTCGATCGGCGTGCCGCAGCCGCTGAAGATGTTCGGCACGCCCGAGCAGAAGGAACGGTTCCTGCCCCGGCTCGCCGCCGGTGAGGTCTCCGCGTTCCTGCTCACCGAGCCGGACGTCGGCTCCGACCCGGCCCGGCTCGCCACCACCGCCGAGCCGACCGCCGACGGCACCGGCTACCGGCTCAACGGGGTGAAGCTCTGGGCCACCAACGGCACGCTCGCCACGCTGCTGGTGGTGATGGCCCGGGTGCCGGCCGGCGAGGGGCGGCGCGGCGGCATCACCGCGTTCGTGGTGGACGGCGACAGCGAAGGCATCACCGTGGAGCGGCGCAACTCCTTCGTCGGGCTGCGCGGCCTGGAGAACAGCCTCACCCGGTTCCACGACGTGTTCGTGCCGAAGGAGAACGTGATCGGCGGTGAGGGCAAGGGCCTCAAGATCGCGTTGACCACGTTGAACACCGGCCGGCTCTCGCTCCCGGCCATGTGCGTCGGCGCCGGCAAGTGGGCGCTCAACGTGGCCCGCGAGTGGGCGGCGGACCGGGTCCAGTGGGGCCGCCCGGTGGGCGAGCACGAGGCGGTGGCGAAGAAGCTGTCCTTCATCGCCGCCACCACGTACGGCATGGAGTCGATGCTCGACCTGTCCTGCATGCTCGCCGACGACGACCGCAACGACATCCGGATCGAGGCGGCGCTGGTAAAGCTCTACGCCAGCGAGATGGCCTGGCGGATCGCCGACGAGCTGATCCAGATCCGCGGTGGCCGCGGCTACGAGACGGCCGACTCGCTCGCCGCCCGCGGGGAACGGCCGGCCGCCGTCGAGCAGCTCCTGCGCGACCTGCGGATCAACCGGATCTTCGAGGGCTCCACCGAGATCATGCACCTGCTGATCGCCCGCGAGGCGGTCGACGCGCACCTGTCCGTCGCGGGCGACATCATCGACCCCGACGCCGGGCTGGGCCGCAAGGCGAAGGCGGGCGCGCGGGCCGGCGCCTTCTACGCGAAGTGGCTGCCCACGCTCGCCGTCGGCAAGGGGCAGACGCCCGGGGCGTACCAGGAGTTCGGGCCGCTGGCCGGGCACCTGCGCCACGTCGAGCGGACCTCCCGCAAGCTGGCCCGGTCGACGTTCTACGCGATGTCCCGCTGGCAGGGGAAGATGGAGCGCAAGCAGGCGTTCCTCGGCCGGGTGGTGGACATCGGCGCGGAGCTGTTCGCGATGAGCGCGGTCTGCGTCCGGGCCTACGCCGAGCGGGACGCGCACCCGGAGAACGTCGAGCTGGCCGACCTGTTCTGCCGTCAGGCGCGGCTGCGCGTCGACGAGCTGTTCACCGGCCTGTGGTCGAACACCGACTCGGTCGACGTGGCCGCCGCCGAGCGGATCGTCGCCGGCCGGTACGCCTCGGTGGAGGAGGGCGTCGTCACCCCGCCCGCCGACCTGCCGTGGGTGGCCCGCTGGGAACCGGGGCCGTCCACCGAGCGGGACGTCCGCCGTCGCATCCCGCCGGCCGGCTGACCGGACCGCCCCGGCGGCCGTCCCGCCCGGACGGCCGTCGCGGCGGTCAGCGCGCGATCGCCCAGGCCAGGACGCCGGCCAGGATCAGGCCGTTGAGCCCGGCCAGCACCAGGTACGCCGACGGCGGGATCTTGCGGCCCTTGCGGACGAAACTCACCAGCACGGCCGCGTATCCCAGCAGCAGCACGGCGACGACGATCAGGAAGTACAGCACCGGCACACCTTACCGGCCGCCACGCAGCCCCAGTTCGCGCAGCTCCAGCGCGGCGAGCGCGTCGACTGTCGCGTCGTCGCCGCGCCGCCACGCCTCGGCGACGTCGGGCGCGATCCGGGTCAGCTTCGACAGCGGCTGACCCGCAAGCGCGCGCAGCGCCAGCAGGTCCCGGCCGGCCGGGACGCCCGCCAGGGCCTTCGCCGCGCCGGCCCGGCGCATCCAGCGCAGGCGCAGCGGCAGCCAGCCGAACAGCACCAGGCCGAGCGGGAACACCAGCACCGCGACGGTCAGCCCGAGCGCGAGCTGCCCGACCAGCTCCTGCTGGTCGCGGCCCGCCTCGGCGACCGCGCGGGCGGCGTCGGCGGCGCGGGTGAACGGCGCGGTCAGCTCGTCGCCGACGATCGGCACCCGGCCGACCTTGCCGCCGGCCTCGGCCAGGTTGTCGGCGAGCCCACCACCGGCCCCCTCCAGCTTCTGCCCGGGTACGGCGAGCTTCTCGACCACGTCGTGCAGCCACAGCGCGAAGCGGATCGCCGCGTACACCCAGACGACCACGAGCAGGTCGGTGAGGAACTGGCGGACGGCGGTGGGAAAACGGTCGGCGTAGATCTTCACGCCGGACAGCGTCCCACGGCGCGGGCGCGTCGGCACCTGGCCGATTTCCCGCTCAGTGCGACCCTTCGCCGGCGTGACTGACCGCGTCCGCCACGATGTGCGCGACGTGGTCGTCGACCAGCGCGTACGCGATCTCCCGGCCGCGCCGCGACCCGCGCACCACCCCGGCGCCGCGCAGCACCCGCAGGTGCTGGGAGACGAGCGGCTGCGGCGCGCCGAGCTTCTCGACCAGCTCGTGCACGCAGCGTTCGCCCTCGGCCAGCTCGCTGACGATCGCGAGCCGGATCGGGGCCGAGAGCGCGCGCAGCAGGTCACCCGCACCCTCGAAGGCGTCGTACCCGTTCGTGCCGGTCACCCTGTAACGGTAACCAATCCCAGCTGCGCCGGCGGGCAGGGCCTCACCGCAGCAGCACCTCGTGCTCGACCGGCTCCGGCGGCGGCGTGGCCCGGTCGGCCCGCACCCGGCGCCGCAGCGCCCGCACACCGGCCGCCGCGAGCGCGACCAGCAGGAACGAGCCGATCGCCACGAGCACCACCGACGCGCCGGGCGCGGTGTCGGCGGTGGCGGCCACCCAGACCCCGGTGCCGGCGGCGAACAGGCCCAGCGCCATGGCCGCCGTCATGGTGGAGCGGAAGCCCCGGGTCACCTGCTGCGCGGTCGCCACCGGCACCACCATCAGCGCGCTGATCAGCAGCACCCCGACCGCCCGCATCGCGATGGTCACCGTGACCGCGGTACCGACCGCGATGACCAGGTTCAGCGTCCGCACCGGCAGGCCGGACACCCGGGCGTACTCCTCGTCGTGGCACACCGCGAACAGCGCCGGACGCAGCACCAGCATGGTCACCAGCAGCACCACGCCGAGGACGCCGATGGTGATCAGGTCGGTGCGGGAGGTGGTGGTCAGCGACCCGAACAGGTACGCGTTGAGCGACCCGCTGCTGGCGTCGGAGAGCCCGACCAGCATCACGCCACCGGCGATGCCGCCGTAGAACAGCAGCGCCAGCGCCAGATCGCCGGAGGTGCGCCCGTACGCGCGGACCAGCTCGATCACCACCGCGCCGAGCGTCGCGGCGATCACCGCCACCAGCACGGGGGAGTGGTTGAGCAGCAGTCCCGCGCCGACGCCGGTGAGCGCCACGTGCCCGAGCCCGTCGCCGATCAACGCCAGCCGCCGCTGCACCAGGTAGATGCCGAGCGCCGGGGCGGCCAAACCGATGATCAGCGCGCCGACCAGGGCGCGGAGCATGAAGTCGTACTGGAAGAGATCCATCTCAGATGCCTGTCCAGAGCCGGGCGGGCTCCTCGTCGCAGTGCGGGTGCACGTGCTCGTGGTCCGGGTCGGCGTGGTGGCCGGCCGGTTCGGGCACCGCGCCGTCGTGGGCGATCCCGCCCTGGTGCACCACCACGGCCCGGCTGATCAGCGGGCGCAGCGGGCCCAGCTCGTGCGCGACGAGCAGCACCGTGCCGCCGCCGTCGCGGAACGCGCGCAGCGCCCCGGCGAACGCCTCCTGGCTCGCCGCGTCCACCCCGGCGGTCGGCTCGTCGAGCACCAGCAGCTCCGGCCCGCCGGCCAGCGCGCGGGCGATCAGCGTGCGCTGCTGCTGGCCGCCGGAGAGCGTGGACACCGGGTCACCGGCCCGGTCGGCGAGCCCGACCGCGTCCAGCGCCGCCGCCACCGCCTCCCGGTCCGCCCGCCCGGCCGGACGCAGTACGCCCCGGCGGGCCAGCCGCCCGGACGCCACCACCTCGCGCACGGTGGCGGGCACTCCACTGCCCGCGCCGAGCCGCTGCGGCACGTACCCGATGCGGTGCCACTGCCGGAAGCGGCGCTGCGGCGTGCCGAACAGGGCGACCGACCCGGCGCCGACCGGCACCAGGCCGAGCGCGGCGCGCACGAGCGTCGACTTGCCGGAGCCGTTGGCACCGAGCACGGCGACCACCTCTGAAGCGGTCACTGTCAGCGAGACGTCACGCAGCACCGGGCGGCCGTCGTAGCCGACGGTGGCGTGCGCGATCTCGATCACGGGTGAGGAGGTCATGAACAGTCCAGAGCGGTTCGCAGGGTCTGCAGGTTGGTGCGCATCGCGGAGAGGTAGTCGCCGTCGGTGGGCGGGCCCTCCAGCGGGTCCAGGACCGCCGTCTTCGCCCCGACCTCACGCGCGATCGTCTCGGCGACCTTCGGGCTGACAAGCGTCTCGAAGAAGATCGTGCCGGCCTGGTGCTCCCGGGCCTCCTCGGCGACCTCGGCGAGGCGCTTCGGGGACGGCTCGGACTCCGGGGTGAGCCCGCTGATGCCGATCTGCTCCAGCTGGTAGCGCTCGGTCAGGTAGCCGAACGCGGTGTGGCTGGTGACGATCTCCCGGCGCTGGCAGGTGCGCAGGCCGTCGGCGTACTCGGTGTCGAGCTTCGTCAGCTCGGCGCGCAGCGCGCCGGCGCGGGCGGTGTAGTCGGCGGCGTGGTCCGGGTCGGCCTTGCCGAGCCGCTCGGCGAGCTTGTCGCCGATGGTGGCCAGCCGGGTCGGGTCGAGCCAGACGTGCGGGTCCTTGCCGCCGCCCTCCTCGGCGTGCCCGGCCTCGCCCTCGTGGTCGTGGTCGTGCCCACCGGCGGCGGCGTCCCGCAGCGGCGTGACGCCCGCCACGTCGAACGCGCGGTCGCCGCCGTTCTGCTCGACCGCCTCGTCCACCGCCGGCTGGAAGCCGCTGAGGTAGACGACCACGTCGGCGTCGACCACCTGGCCGACCTGGCGCGGGTTGAGTTCCAGGTCGTGCGGCTCGGCGCCCGGCTTGGTGAGGTTGCTGACCGCGACCGTGTCGCCGCCGATCCGCTCGGCGAGGAACTGGAGCGGGTAGAACGCGGCCACCACGTCGACCCGGCCGGGCTCGCTCGCGCCGCCCGAGCCGTCGGCGCAGGCGGTCAGGCCGGCGGCGGCGAGCAGAGCGGTGGTTGCGGCGGTCAGGATGCGGCGCGGTGCACGAACGGTCATGGGCTCAACTGTCCGCGACAACGAAAACTATTGTCAAAAACGCATGATTGCATGTCAGCGCAGGTCAGCTCGGCTCTGCTTCGTGCGGTCAGCCGACCATGAGCTTCGCCAGCGCCACCGCGATCAACAAGGTCAACATCACCAGCCGGAGCATCCGGGTCGCCGGCGCCTGCACCGGCCAGGTGACCGACATCAGCCAGACCAGCCCGCCGGCCAGCACGAGCAGCAGGACGCCACCCGCCGGGCCGGGCGCGAACAGGCCGACAAGCACCAGGGCCAGCGCGGCCAGGAACACCGCCGTCGGGTTGAGCCGTGCCAACCGGGACAGCACGGGACTCTGCGTACGCTGCATGCCACGAACTCTACGAGGAGGAACCCCGTGCTGGTCACCAACCGCTTCGTGGTGGAAGCCGAAACGGTGGACGAGTTCACCCGTGCGGCGCACGCCGCGCTGGCCGCGCTCGCCGCCCGCCCCGGCTACCTGCGCGGTGAACTGCTGCGGGCGCTCGACGACCCGGACCACTGGCTCCTGGTCACCGAGTGGGAGTCGGTCGGTGCGTACCGGCGGGCGCTCGGCGGATTCGACGTCAAGGTCACCGCCGTGCCGCTGCTCGCCCGATCGGTGGACGAGCCGTCGGCGTACGAGACGCTCGCCGGCGCCGCCCCGGAGGGGGAGGTCGTCGTCGTCGCCAGCGATCGTGCCGCAGGCCCGTACCGCTGAGTGCCGGGGCACTACCCTGGCGCGTATGACCGCTCCCGGACCGGCCGCGCCACCCCCGTCGTCAGTTCCGCCCGCGCCGCCGGCGGACCCCGGGGTGCCCACGCCGCCGCAGGGACCCGGCGCCGTGCCGCCGTTCGCCGCCCCGCCCACCGAGGGCGGGCGGACCCGGCTCTGGCTCGGCCTCGGCGCGGGTGCGCTCGCAGTGCTGATCTGCTGCGGCGGAGGCGGTGCCGCGGTGGTCGGCCTGGCCGTGAGCAACGCCCAGGCGATCGGCGAGCAGGGCCGGGCCGTCACGAACGACTACTACCAGGCGCTCGTGGCCCGGGAGTGGTCCAAGGCGTACGACACGCTCTGCGACGACATCCGGCGACGCGAGCCCCGGCGCGAGTTCGAGCGGCGAGTGGCGACCGAGCCGCAGATCTCCGGCTACCGGGTCGGCGAGGTCGACCTCAACACGCTCACCGTGCCGGTGGACGTCACGCTCGCCGGCGGCCGCCGGGAGGCGCAGACCGTGACGCTGGCACCCGACCAGCAGACGGGCGGCGTGGAGGTCTGCGGGGTGAGCTGACCGGCCCCCGGTATTCTGCTGGGCTCGGGACGGACACGGTCGTACCGTTGTCCCGAACAGCCCGGTTCTATCCATCTCAACCGCGCCGACCGCCAGCCGGCGTAGGAGGAAACATGCCAGCCGACCGTATCGACGCCGTCACCAGCCTCGCCAAGCGCCGGGGCTTCGTCTTTCCCTCCAGCGAGATCTACGGGGGCACCCGGTCGGCGTGGGACTACGGTCCGCTCGGCGTCGAGCTGAAGGAGAACGTCCGCCGGCAGTGGTGGCGGACCATGGTGCAGCAGCGCGACGACGTCGTCGGCCTCGACTCGGCGGTCATCCTGGCCCGCAAGGTCTGGGAGGCCAGCGGTCACATCGCCGAGTTCGTCGACCCGCTCACCGAGTGCCAGTCCTGCCACAAGCGATTCCGGGCCGACCACCTGGAAGAGGCGTACGAGGCCAAGCACGGCAAGCCGCTGACCTCGCTGACGGAGCTGAACTGCCCCAACTGCGGCAACAAGGGCACCTTCACCGAGCCGAAGATGTTCAACGGCCTGATGAAGACCTACCTGGGCCCGGTGGAGAGCGACGAGGGCATGCACTACCTGCGCCCGGAGACCGCCCAGGGCATCTTCGTCAACTACAAGAACGTCGAGACGGTCGCCCGCAAGAAGCCGCCGTTCGGCATCGCGCAGACCGGCAAGTCGTTCCGCAACGAGATCACCCCCGGCAACTTCATCTTCCGGACCCGCGAGTTCGAGCAGATGGAGATGGAGTTCTTCGTCGAGCCCGGCACCGACGAGCAGTGGCACGAGTACTGGCTCTCCGAGCGCTGGAACTGGTACCTCGACCTCGGCCTGTCCGAGGAGAACCTGCGCTTCTACGAGCACCCCAAGGAGAAGCTCTCCCACTACTCGAAGCGCACCGTCGACATCGAGTACCGATTCCGGTTCGGCGGCAGCGAGTTCGCCGAGCTGGAGGGCATCGCCAACCGCACCGACTTCGACCTGTCCACGCACAGCAAGCACTCCGGCGTCGACCTGTCGTACTTCGACCAGGGCAAGGGCGAGCGCTGGATGCCGTACGTGATCGAGCCGGCCGCCGGCCTCACCCGCGCGGTGCTGGCGTTCCTGCTGGAGGCGTACGACGAGGACGAGGCGCCGAACACCAAGGGCGGCGTGGACAAGCGCACCGTCATGCGGTTCGACCCGCGCCTGGCCCCGGTCAAGGTCGCCGTGCTGCCGCTGTCGCGCAACGAGGCGCTGTCGCCGAAGGCCAAGCAGCTCGCCACCGACCTGCGCAAGCGCTGGGTGGTCGAGTTCGACGACTCGCAGGCGATCGGCCGCCGCTACCGCCGGCAGGACGAGATCGGCACGCCGTTCTGCGTCACTGTCGACTTCGACACGCTCGATGACAACGCGGTCACGGTCCGGAACCGGGACACGATGGCCCAGGAGCGCGTCTCCCTGGACCAGGTCGAGCGCTACCTGATCGAGCGCCTGCCCGGCTGCTGACGTCGCACCGAGAAGGGCGCCGTCGCCGACGGTGCCCTTCTTCATGTTCCCCGCACGGGACGACAGGTCGACGTGTCTGAATCCCGCGAGCCGGTTGTCGTTAGCCGGCGGGAGCACGGGGTAGCAGATCCCTCACCGGCAGCGGAGGGGGCGAGATGCGGCAGGCGACCAGCGGACGGTCCGCCACCCCGGCGCCCGCGGTGGTGACGCATCGGTGGCCCACCGCACTGGTCCTGGCCAGCGCCATGTTCCTGGTGCTGTTCGACAGCCTGGCGGTGGCCACCGCGCTGCCGCGCATCGGTGACGAGTTCCGCCTCGGCCCGGCCCGCCTCCAGTGGGTCGTGACGCTGTACTCGCTGAGCATCGGCGGCCTGCTGCTGCTCGGGGGCCGGCTCTGCGACCTGTGGGGGCGACGCCGGCTGATCGTCGTCAGCCTCGCGCTGGCCACTGTCGGCTCGGCCCTGGCCGGGCTGGCGACCGCGCTGTTCCCGCTGCTGCTCGGCCGGGTGTTGCAGGGCGCCGGGGCGGCCCTCGCCATCCCGGCGACCCTGGCCTCGGCGGCGACGTTCTTCCCCGATGAGCCGTGGCGCAGCCGGGTGTTCGCGGTCGTCGCCGCCGCCGCGAACACGGCCGGCCTGGCCGGGGCGATCGTCGGCGGCCTGATCACCTCGCACCTGGGCTGGCGCTGGGTCTTCCTGGCCACCGTGCCGGTCGGACTGGTGGCGATGGTGGCGGCCCGGCTGCTGCTGCCGGCGAGCCGGCCCGAACCGGGCGGCCGGCAGCGGCTGGACCTCGCCGGGGCGGTCCTCGCCACCGGCATGCTGCTCGCGCTGATCTTCGGTGCCAACCGGATCGCCGAGTCGGGTCCGGACCCGGTCGGGCTCGGCGCGGTCGCCGCCTCCCTGGTACTGCTGTTCCTGCTGGTGCGCGTCGAGCGGCGGGTGGCCGACCCGCTGGTCCGGCCGTCCCTGCTCCGGTCGCGCCCGCTGGTCGCCGGTTGCCTCGCCTTCGCCGCGCACTCGGCGGCGTACGCGGTGGTGGTGGTCGTGGGCAGCCTCTACCTGCAGGAGATCCACGGTCTGTCCCCGGCGGGCGCCGGGCTGGTGCTGGCCCCGGTGCTGCTCGGCGCGCTGGTCAGCGCCGCTCCGGCCGGCGCGCTGATCCGCAGGTTCGGCGCGCGGCGGGTCGTGGCTGTCGCCCTGGGCCTGTGCGCGGTCACGCTCGCGCTGGTGGCGGTCAGCGCGGGCGGCCCGCTGATCCTCGTCACGGCCATCCTGGTCGCCTGGGGGCTCAGCGCCGGTCCGATCTACGTCGGGCTGACCCGGGTGTGTGTCGGTGACGCGCCGCCGGGCGACCAGGGAACGGCCTCGGCGGTGTTCGAGTCGACCACCCACGTGGCCGGGGCGATCTCCGTGGCGGTCTTCCTCACGCTGCTCGCCGCCGGGGTCGGCTACGGCGTCGTGCAGTTCGTCGGCGCCGTAGCGGGCGGGCTGGGCGTCCTCGCGCTGCTGCTGATCATGCCGGCGGGGGAACCCGGGGCCGCGCCGTCGCCCGCGCCGCAGCGGGTGGCGGCCCGGTAGGCGTCGATACCCGAGAACGCCTCCCTACACTGGTCAGGTGACTGCCCCGACCCTGCCCGCGTTGACCATCGGCCCGCACCGGGTGTGGCCGCCGGTGGTGCTCGCGCCGATGGCCGGGATCACCAACGTCGGCTTCCGCCGGCTCTGCCGTGAGCAGGGCGGTGGCATCTACGTCTGCGAGATGATCACCACCCGCGCGCTCGTCGAGCGGAACCCGAAGACGCTGCGCATGATCGCCTTCGGCGCCGAGGAGCACCCTCGCAGCCTCCAGCTCTACGGCACCGACCCGGAGATCACCGCCGCCGCCGTACGGATCGTGGTCGAGCGCGACCTGGCCGACCACATCGACCTCAACTTCGGCTGCCCGGTGCCCAAGGTGACCCGCAAGGGCGGCGGCTCGGCCCTGCCGTGGCGTCGCCGGCTGTTCGCCCGGCTGGTCAAGGCCGCGGTGGACGCCGCGTCACCCGCCGGGGTGCCGGTCACCGTGAAGATGCGCAAGGGCATCGACGACGACCACCTGACGTACGTCGAAGCGGGGCTGGCCGCGCAGGACGCGGGCGTCGCGGCGGTCGCCCTGCACGGGCGTACGGCCGCGCAGCGCTACTCCGGCACCGCCGACTGGGACGCGATCGCCACGCTCAAGTCGGCGCTCGACGTGCCGGTGCTCGGCAACGGCGACATCTGGGAGGCCGACGACGCGCTGCGGATGGTCGCGCACACCGGCGTCGACGGTGTGGTGATCGGGCGCGGTTGCCTGGGCCGGCCGTGGCTGTTCGCCGACCTGGAGGCCGCGTTCAACGGGAGCGCCGAGCGGCGGCTACCGAGCCTCGGCGAGGTGGCGGTGACGATGCGGCGGCACGCCGAGCTGCTGGTGGAGCAGTTCGTGGCGGGCGCGCGCAACCCGGCCCGGGGCGAGCGGGACGGCTGCACCGACTTCCGCAAGCACGTCGCCTGGTACCTGAAGGGCTTTCCGATCGGCAGCGAACTGCGCCGCTCGCTCGCCATGATCGAGAGCCTGGCGCAGCTCGACGACCTGCTCGGCAAGCTCGACCCGGCCGTACCGTTCCCGGTGGAGAACCTCGGCCAGCCGCGCGGCCGCACCAACTCCCCGGGCAAGGTCTTCCTGCCCGACGGCTGGCTGGCCAGCCGCGACGACGACACCCCTCCCGACGGCGCCGAGCTGGACGACTCCGGCGGCTGACCCCGGATACGCCGAAGGGCCCGACCCCCGTGGGGGTCGGGCCCTTCGGCATTGTCACTCGGTCAGGAGCTGTAGCCGCGGCTGGCGATCCAGTGCGCCAGGGCGTCCACGTCCATGCGGTACGAGGCCTGGTTCGGGTTGGCCGAGTCGGCGATCGTCACGACCTTCCCGCCGTCGCGGTAGCCGACCACGCTGATGTAGTGGCCACCCTCGAACGAGTGGGCGTTGCCGTCGGTGTCGGTCGCGGTGCCGGCGATGTTCGCCACCACGGCCCGGCCGTCGTCGACCGTGCGCACCACGTCGGCGCGCAGCTTCTCCACCTTGTCACCGGCCTTGTCCACCGGGATCTCGGTCGACTTGTAGACGTCCTTACCGGTCTCCTTGTTCAGCACCGGCGTGATGTCGTTGATGGAGTTGGTGCCGTCCTCGGTGGTGCCCATCTCCTCGGCCATCGCGTGGACGTCGATGTTCTTGCCCTGCACGCTCAGTGCGTTGCGGGCCGCGGCCGGGCCGCAGAAGTAGAAGTTGGGCTGCGCCTCGTAGCGTACGTCCAGTTCCCGCTCGCCGTGCTTGCGGTCGGTGGTGACCTGGGCGGCGGCGCGCTCGGCCGGGGTGGCCTGGGCGGCGATGGCGGGGCCGGCGATGCCACCAGCGGTGGCGACGACACCAGCAGCGGTCAGAACGGTCTTACGCAGCAGAGTGGTAGCCATGATCAGTTGCCTCTCTGTCGGGGGTACGCGGCGATGGGGGATGCCGCGAAGAAAGATCAGGTGGCCCGGTATGTGCGTCGGGGGGCCGGTGGCTCGCTCGGGCGGCCAGGGGGATGGCCTGCTCCGGCGGCTCGGGGATGTAACGACCGGGGGCCCGGGGTCATTCCCGGGGGCGCTGCCCGGCGGTGGGGCCGGCTCGACAGGCGGTCGGCCTGCTCGGCGGCCCGGTGATGTAACGACCGGCGTCCCGGCCCGAGGGGGCGGGCGGTCGGCGGGTGCGGCGCGGTCTGCCATGTACAACGCCCCGCACCCACCCCCGATTCCACCCCACCGGTGACCCCCACCACCCGAAATCCGGACATCGCCCCCACCGGGCCCGCCGCCGACACCGACCCTCCGCCCGCCCTCACCGCAGCCACCCGGCCCGGCCACGCCCGAGGGCTCCCCTCACCGGGGTGAGGGCGTCGATCATGAAGTTGGCGGTGCCTTGTGTCCGGTTTGTCGCCGTCAACTTCATGATCGACCGGGTTCGGCGACCCTGCGCGGGTCAGGGAGTGGTTGGGGAGGGGTGGGGAGTGGGCTGGGTGGGGATCTGGGCTGAGGTGGTGGGCCAGGGGATTTCGGGGGACTGGTGGAAGGTGATGCCGGCGGTGGACCAGCGCGGGCCGTGGCCGGCGAGCCGGCCGCGGAACCGGGACCAGTCATGCGTCTCGCGGGGTGACCAGCCCAGCTCGGCGACGGCGGGCAGACGCGGGAAGAGCATGAACTCGACCTCGGCCAGCGTGGTGACCGACTCGGTCCACAGCGGGGCCTCCACCCCCAGCACCGCCTCGGCCGGTACGCCCCGCACGTGAGTGGCCGGATCCCACTCGTATGCCCGGCGTACGTCGATCAGGCCCGCCCAGTCGTGTCCGATCGGGGTGTCCGGGGCGTACTTCATGTCCAGGTACGCGTGGTTGCCGGGGGAGAGGATCAGCCGGGCGCCCCGGCGTACCGCGTCGGCGGTCTCCGGGTCGTCCCCGTTCGTACCCCACCACTGCAGGACGCGCCCGTCGACGTGTTCGGCCGGGGCGAGCTGGTGCCAGCCGACGACGGTCTTGCCGGTGGCGGCGACCAGCCGTTGCGCCCGCGCCACGAACGCGCGGTAGCTGTCGGCCGGCACCTTGAACGCCTCGTCGCCGCCCAGGTGCAGCCACGGCCCGGGCGTCAGCGCGGCCACCTCGCCGAGCACGTCTGCGACGAAGGCGTACGTCCGCTCGTCGGCGGGGTCGACGAAGCTGAAGCCGACCTCGGTGCCGGTGTACGGCGGCGGCGCGACCTTGCCGGGCGCCAGTTCGGGGTACGCGACGAGCGCCGCGTTTGTGTGGCCCGGCAGGTCGATCTCGGGCACCACTGTCACGTGGCGGCGGGCGGCGTACGCGACGATCCGGCGGTAGTCGTCACGGGTGTACCAGCCGCCCGGGCCGCCACCGACCGCTGTCGTGCCGCCGACCTCGGCGAGCCGGGGCCAGGAGTCGACGGCGATCCGCCAGCCCTGGTCGTCGGTGAGGTGCAGGTGCAGGTGGTTGAGCTTGTAGCGGGCCAGGTGGTCGATCACCCGCAGTACGTCCTCGACCGGGAAGAAGTGGCGCGCGACGTCGAGCATGGCGCCCCGGTAGGGGAAGCGGGGCCGGTCGACGATCGTGCCGCCGGGGATCGCCCAGCGCGCGGCGACAACGGCCGGGTTCTCGATCGGCGCGGGTAGCAGCTGCCGCAGTGTCTGCGCGCCGTGGAACAGCCCGGCCGGGGTGGCGGCGGTGATCCGCACGCCGCCGGCGGTCACGTCGAGGCGGTAGCCCTCATCCCCGAGCCGCACGTCGCCCGGCCCGCCGGAGCCGCCGGACTCGCTGGAGCCGCCGGAGCTGCCGGAGCCGCCGGAGCCGCCCGATCCGCCGGCCCCGGTGGAAGCCGCCGCGGACAGCGTGAGCGTCAGCGGGCCGCCCTCGGCGGTGTCGGCGACCGGGAGCGGGAAGCCGGTGGCCGGGCGCAGCCACCCGGCGAGCTGTTCGGCCACGTCCCGCCCGGCGGGGCTGACCCGCAGCACCGCGTCCGCGCTCAGTGTGAAGTCACCCGCCGGGTCGGGGCGCACCTGCTCGGGCGCCGGCACCACGTCGTCGAGCCGGACCGGCGCCGGACCGGCGAGCGCCCCGGCGGCCCGGCCCGCGGCGACC
>NZ_JBXUOV010000088.1:0-23630 GCF_057196585.1 Micromonospora sp. ATLC20 | reverse complement strand
GACGTGCCCCGGGCCGCCCGCGTCACCCGGGCCGCGGGTCGCGCCGGCGCGCCCGCCGCCCGCCCGGCCACCGCCACCGAGCGGCGGATCGCCGCAGTCTGGTGCGACGTGCTCGGCGTACCGGAGGTGGCCGCCACGGACAGCTTCTTCGACGTCGGCGGCGGCTCGCTCGCGGTCGCCGTCGTGCAACGGCAGCTCAACCGGCTGCTCGGCACGAACCTGCGGGTCGTGGACCTGTTCCACCACCCGACCGTCCGCGCGCTCGCCGCGCACCTGGACAGCCTCGGTGCGTCGTCGTCCGGCGAGGACGCCGAGGACGAGGCGGTGGAACGGGCCGCGCGCCGGGGCGCGCTGCGCCGCCAGCGGGTCCAGCGCCGCCCGGTGGTGGAGGAGGAGCCGCGGTGACGTACCTCGTCCCCCTCGGCGACACCGGCTGGTCGGTGTGGCGGGACGTGCTGCTGCGCAGCGCCGGGTTCCCCGCCGACGGACTGGACCGGTTCGCCGCGCCGGACTGCGCCGACACCGCCGACCGGCACCTGGCCGGCGAGCTGGACGAGACGGCGTTCACCACCGCGTACGCCACCGCCGTCCGGGCGTCGTCGGCCACGCTGTGCGGGATCGCCGCCGACCCGCTGTTCCGCGAGGCCGTCGCCTGGCAGAACCCGGAGGCGCTGGTGGCGCTGGACGGGCTGCTCCGCGACGGCCCGGACGCACCCCGCAACGTGCGCCGCCGGGGCCGGGAGAACGTCGTCGCCGGGTACTGGCAGCGCTACGTCGCCAAGTGCGAGACCATCGGCTTCTTCGGGCCGGTGTGCTGGGGCACCGTGGCACCGGGCGCGCCCGGCGTCACCGCGGTGCCCGGCCCCGGGCTGCTCCGTCACCGTGCGGTCCACCTCGAACACTGGGCGCTGGCCGCGTACGCGGACCGGCTGGCCGCCGACCCGCAGGTCCGGCAGTGGCTCGCCCCGGTCCGGGCGCCGCACACGCACCTGGAGGGCCGGGTCGTGCACCGGCCCGCCCAGCGCCCGGAACCGGTGTCGTTGAGCGAGTCGATCGCGCTGTGCCGGTGCGACGGCACCCGCCCGGCCCGGGACGTCGTCGACGACCTGGTGCGCGACGGGCAGACCGGCGTACGCCGCGCCGAGGAGGGGTTCCTGCTGCTCGCGCAGCTCGTCGAGCGAGGGCTGCTGCGCTGGGACTTCGACCTGCCGCAGGGCTTCGCCGCGCAGGACCACCTGCGGGAGCGGATCGCGGCGATCGGCGATCCGGAGTGCCGCGCGCGGGCGCTGGCCGGGCTGGACCGGCTGGCCGCCGCCCGGACCCGGGTCGCCGATGCCGCCGGTGACCCGGCCGCGCTCACCGGCGCGCTGTCCGCGCTGGACGCCGAGTTCACCGCGCTCACCGGGCTGCCGCCGCGCCGCCGGGCCGGGCAGAACTACGCCGGGCGGGCGCTGTGCCACGAGGAGACCGCACGCGACGTGGACCTCACCGTCGGCGGCGGCCTGCTCGACTCCCTGGCCCCGGCGCTGGACCTGCCGCTGCGGGCGGCGCGCTGGCTCACCGCCGAACTGGCCACGGCGTACGGCGACGCGCTGCGCGACCTGTACCACGACCTCAGTGGCGACGGGCCGGTCCGGCTCGGCGACCTGTGGTTCGTCGCGCAGGGGCCGCTGTTCGGGCCCGGTGACCGGCCGGTGGACCGGGTCGCGGCCGAGTTCGCCGCCCGTTGGGAGCGGGTGCTCGGACTGGCCGGACTGCCCGAGGGGACGGCCCGGGTGGAGTTCGGCGCGGCCGAGCTGGCGCCCCTGGTGGCCGACGAGTTCCCGGCGACCCGCCCCGGCTGGAGCGCGGGCCGGGTGCACAGCCCCGACCTGCAACTGTTCGCCGAGTCACCCGAGGCGCTGGCCGCCGGTGAGGTCGGGGCGGTGCTCGGCGAGCTGCACGCCGCGTACGCCACGTTCAACGCCGAGCTGTTCACGCACTGCCACCCCGACGTGGACCGGCTGCGGCGCGCGTACGTGGCCGACCTGGGCCCGGGACGGCTGCGCCCGCTCTACCCGGTCGACTTCCCCCGCGTCGGCGGGCGGCTGTCCGCGTCCCTGCACGGCCCGGACGACCACCGGCTCGCGTTCGCCGACGCGCCCGGCGCGCCGCGCGACCGGCTCGTGCCGGCCAACGCGGCGATCGTGTCCGAGGTGGACGGTGCGCTGGTGGCGACCGGCCCGGACGGCACGCGCTGGCCGCTGGTCGAGGTGTTCTCCGACCTGATCGCGGTGCACGCGGGCGACGCGTTCAAGCTGATGACCGACCGCCCGCACAGCCCCCGGGTGACAGTCGACCGGCTGGTGCTGGCCCGGGAGACCTGGCGCACCACTGTCGGGGCGACCGGCCTGGCCGACGCCGTCGACCAGGCCCGGCGCTACCTCGCGGTACGCCGCTGGCGGGCCGCGCTGGGCCTGCCGGAGCGGGTCTTCGTCCGGGTGGCCACCGAACTGAAGCCCACCTACGCGGACCTGACCAGCCCGCTCTACGCCAACCGGCTCTGCCTGCTGCTGCGCGCCGCCCGGCGGGCCGGCGGCGACGACGTGGCGGTGACCGTGTCGGAGCTGCTGCCCGCGCTCGGGCAGGCGTGGCTGCCCGACCGCGCGGGCCGCCGCTACGTGAGCGAACTGCGCCTGCACATCAGCGATTCGGCCGAGCCGGAGGTCATGGCGTGAACGAGACAGTGGAGCCGATCGCGATCGTCGGGCTCAGCCTGCGCGTGCCGGGAGCGGCGTCGGCGGACGAGTTCTGGCGCAACCTGGTCGTCGGTGCCGAGTCGCTCACCCGGTTCACCCGCGCGGAGCTCCTTGCCCGGGGCGTCCCGGCGGAGCAACTCGACGACCCGGCGTACGTGCCGGTGGCCGCGGTGCTCGACGGCGTGGACCGGTTCGACGCGGAGCTGTTCGGGCTGAGCCCCCGCGACGCGGAGCTGACCGACCCGCAGCAGCGGCTGTTCCTGGAACACGCGCACGCCGCGCTCACCGACGCGGGCTGCGACCCGGCCCGCTACGACGGCGAGATCGGCGTGTACGCGGGCGGCAACGCCGACCTGTACCAGTGGCTCAACGTCCGGCGGAACCCGCGGGCGCTCGCGGACGCCGGTGAGCTGCGCGTGTCGCTCGGCAACAAGCCGGACTACCTGGCCAGCACGGTCGCGTTCCGCCTCGGCCTGCGCGGCCCGGCGATGACGGTGCAGACCGCCTGCTCGTCGTCGCTCGTCGCGGTGCACCTGGCCGCCGAGGCGCTGCGCAGCGGCGAGTGCGACACGGCGCTCGCCGGCGGCGTGTGCGTGGAACTGCCGCACGGCGTCGGGTACGTCGCCGACGAGGGCTACACCTCCGCCGACGGGCACTGCCGCCCGTTCGACGCGGACGCCGACGGCACCGTCTACGGCAGCGGCGTCGGCGTGGTGGTGCTCAAGCGGCTCTCCGACGCGCTCGCCGACGGTGACGACATCCGGGCGCTGGTCATCGGCAACGCGGTGAACAACGACGGTTCGGCCAAGGCGAGCTTCACCGCGCCGAGCGTCACCGGTCAGGTGGAGGTGGTCACGCAGGCGCTCGCCGTGGCCGGCGTCGCCCCGCGTTCGGTCGGCTACGTGGAGGCGCACGGCACCGGCACCGTCCTCGGCGACTCGATCGAGCTGGCGGCGCTGAGCACGGCGTACGGGCGGCGGACCGCCGAGCGGGGCTGGTGCGGCGTCGGCTCCACGAAGGCCAACATCGGTCACCTCAGCGCGGCCGGCGGCGTGATCGGCCTGATCAAGACCGTGCTGTCGATGCGGCACCGGCTCATCCCGCCCACCGTCAACCACGACCGGCCGCACCCGGACATCGACATCGAGGCGAGCCCGTTCTACGTGGTGTCCACGCTGACCAAGTGGGAGCCCGAGGACCAGCGACCGCTGCGGGCCGGCGTCAGCTCCCTCGGCCTCGGCGGCACCAACGCGCACCTGGTGCTCCAGGAGGCGCCGCCGCGCGTACCCCCGGAGCCGGATCACGGCGGCGGCGAGCTGCTCCAGGTGTCCGCCGCGACCCCCGACGCGCTGGCCGCCGCGTGTGCCCGGCTGGCCGAGCGGCTCACCGGCGCGCCCGAGGTGGAGCTGCGCGACGTGGCGTACACGCTGCGGGAGGGCCGGCCGGCCTACCGGCACCGGGCCGCCGTCGTCGCCGTCGACCGGGCCCGGGCGGCGACGGCGCTCACCGACCCGAAGCGCCGGGCCGCCGGGGACGCCGCGACGCCGCCCCGGCTGGGCCTGCTCCTGCCCGGCCAGGGCGCGCAGCACCCCGGCATGGGCGCGCACCTGGCCGCGACCGAGCCGGTGTTCGCCGCCGCCGTGGACGAGTGCGCCGCGATCCTCGGCTGGGACGCGAACGAGATGATCTTCGATGCCGGACCCGGCGCGGACGAACGGCTGGCCGGACCGGCGGTGGCGCAGCCCGCGCTGTTCGCCGTCGAGTACGCGCTGGCCACGCTGTGGCGGCACTGGGGCGTCACGCCCGCCGCGATGATCGGCCACTCCGTCGGCGAACTGGTCGCCGCCACAGTGGCCGGGGTGTTCGACCTGCCGGACGCGCTGCGGCTCGCCACCGCCCGGGGCCGTCTCGTGCAGGCCGCACCGGAGGGCCGGATGCTCGCCGTGCAGCGCGGCGCCGACGAGATCACGCCACTGCTGCCCGACGGCGTGGCGGTAGCGATCAGCAACGGCCCGCACACCTGCGTGGTGGGCGGCGCGCCGGCACCGGTCGCCGCCGCCGAGGAGCTCCTGCGCGAACGCGGCATCGGCTGCACGCCGCTGCGGTCGCCGTACGCGATGCACGTGCCGCTGCTGGCGGCGGTGCGCGACGAGTTCGCGGCGCTCGTGGCGGCGGTGCCGCGCCGGGCGCCGGACCTGCCGGTGTTCTCGGCCGCGACCGCCGGGCCGTTCACCGGCGAGCAGATCACCGACCCGGCGTACTGGGCCGACCAGCTGTGCCGGCCGGTGCGGTTCGGGGCCACCGTTGCGGCGCTCGCCGCGACCGGTGCCGCCGACGACTGGCTGCTGCTGGAGTGCGGCCCCGGCCGGCAGCTCGCCGGTCTGGCCCGGCTCAGCCTGCCGCAGGGAGCCCGGGCGCCGCTGCGCACGCTGCCCGCGCCGGGGGAGCGGCTGACCGACAGGCAGACCGCGTACGAGGCGGCGGGCCGGCTGTGGACGGCCGGGGTGCCGGTGCGGCTGCCCGCCTCCGGCACGCCGCGCCGGGTGCCGCTGCCCGGCTACCCGTACCAGCGCGCCCGGTACTGGATCGACCCGGAACCGGTGGTCGCGCCCGCCGAACCGGCCACCGACGAGCGGTACGACGACGGCGTGGTCGAGGTGCCGGTCTGGCGCCAGATGCCCGACACCGCACCCGTCGAGGCGCCCGCCCCGCTGCTGCTGTTCGCCGCCGGTGAGCGCGGCACGGCGCTCGCGGCCCGGCTGCGCGAGCGCGGCGCGGACGTCACGGTGGTCCGCCCCGGACCGGCCTTCGCTGTCCGCCCGGACGGCTACGTGCTGCGCCCGGCCGGCGTCGCCGACCACCAGCGCCTGCTCGACGAGTGCGCCGACGACGGCCGGGCCGCCCGGATCGTGCACGCGTGGGCGCTCGACGGCGACCCGGCCGGCCCGGACGCCGACGCCGTGGCGGCGGCCCAGGAACACGGGTACCTCGCGCTGCTGACCCTGCTGGAGGCGTTGCCGGCCGCCGACGTGACGCTGGACGTGGTGACCACCGGGACGGCCGACGTGACCGGCGCCGACCTGCTGCGCCCGGAACACGCCACGGTCGCCGGGGTGGTGCGTGCGGTGCCGCTGGAACGTCCGGGCCTGCGCTGCCACTGGGTCGACGCCGACCCGGCCGAGCCGGGCGGGGACGCGCTGGCGGACGAACTGCTCGGTGCCGAGCGGGCCGAGGCGGTCGCGCTGCGGCTGGGCGGGCGACGCTGGACGCGCGGGTTCTCGGCGGCGCCGGCGCGCCGGCGTACCGGGCCGGCACTGCGCGACGGCGGGCGCTACCTGATCACCGGCGGACTGGGCCGGATCGGCGGGGCGTTCGCCGCCGAACTGGCCCGCCGGGGCGCCCGGCTGGTGCTGGTCGGCCGGACCGCCCGGCCGGACCTGGTCGAGGCGCTGGAACGGGCCGGGGCGCAGGTCCGCCACGTGCGCGCCGACGTGACAGACGTGGCCGCGCTGCGGGCGGTACGCGCCGACATCGAGGACGACCTCGGCGGGCTCGACGGCATCGTGCACGCCGCGCGGCTGCCCGACACCGGGCTGTCCACCGGGTCGCGGCCGGCCGAGGCGACCGCCGAACTGCTGCCGAAGGTCACCGGCGCGCTGGCGCTGCGCGCGGTCTTCGGCGATCTGCCGCTCGACTTCGTGCTGCTCAGCTCCTCGGTCACCGCGCTCGCCGGTGGCCTGGGCCGCGCCGACGACACGGCCGCCAACGCGTTCCTCGACGCGTACGCGCGCAGCCCGCACGGCTGGCGGGCGCCGGTGCTGTCGGTGGCCTGGGGCGCGTGGCGGGAGGAGGGCGTACCCGACCACGACGGGCTGGCCCCGGACGCGGCGGTACGCGCGGCGTGCCGGGCCCTCGCCGAGGGGCGGACCGGCTCGGTGGCGGTCGGCGCCTACACGGTGGAGGCGGTCGCCGGGCACGAGCGGCGGCTCGCCGCGGCCACGGCCGCCACCGCCTCGCCGGTGACCGCCACCGACGGCGACCTGCAGGACACCGTAGCCCGGATCTGGCGCGACGTGCTGGGCGTGGCCGAGGTCGGCCCGCACGACGACTTCTTCCGGCTCGGCGGCACCTCGCTCGTGGCCGCGCAACTGGTGCTGCGGATCCGGCAGGCGGTGGGCGCCCGGCTGTCCATGCGGGTGCTGTTCGACGCGCCCACCGTCGCGGCGATGGCCGCCCGGATCGAGTCGCTGCGCGCCGCCCCGTCCGCCTCCGCACCGGCCGAGGCGCCCATCCCGCGCCTGCGCCGACCGGGACGGCCGGGATGACCGAGTCACGCCACGACGTCACGCCGGTGGACGACGTCTACACCGTTCCCGCCTCGTACGCCCAGGAACGGGTCTGGTTCACCGCCCAGCTCAGCCCCGGGCAGCCGCTGTTCACCATGACCGACGCGGTCACCCTGCCGGCGGGCGCCGGGCCGGAGCAGGCGCTCGCCGCGCTGCGGACGGTCACCGACCGGCACGAGGCCATGCGCACCACGCTGCGCCTGCACGACGGACGGCTCTACCAGGACATCCACCAAGCGGTCCCGGTGGAGCTGCCGGTCACCGACCTGTCCGCGCTGCCCGAGCCGGAGCGGGACGCCGTCCGCGCCCGGATCGTCGCCGAGTACGCAGGTCTCGACCTGCCGATGGACGCGGCCCCGCTGTGGCGGGCCCGGCTGCTGCGGCTCGACCAGCACACCTGGTGGCTGCTGTTCGCCGGGCACCACGTCGTCCTCGACGGCACCTCCCTGCTCCACCTGCGCGCCGAGCTGACCGAGCTGTGCGCCGCCGCCGTCGCGGGCCGCGCGCCGGACCTGCCCGAGCTGCCGATCCAGTACGCCGACTACGCGGCCTGGGAGCGCGACCGCCTCGACGGCCCCCGGTGGGACGAGCTGCGCGACCACTGGCGGGAGGCGCTGACCGGCCTGCCGGCAGTGCACGCGTTGACCACCGACCGGCCGCGCCCGGCGACGCTCACGTTCGACGGCGCCGACGTCCGCCGCACGCTGCCCGGCGATGTGACTGCGGCGCTGCCGGAGCTGTCCCAGCAGGCCGCCGCGACGCCGTTCATGGTGCAGCTGGCCGCCTACGTGGCGCTGCTGCACCGGCTGTCCGGAAGCGACGACGTGGTGGTCGGCATGCCGGTGGCCGGCCGCGACCGGGCCGAGCTGGAACCGCTGCTCGGCATGTTCATGAACATGCTGGTGCTGCGCGTCGACGTGTCGGGCGATCCACCGTTCCTGACGCTGGTTCGCCGGGTCCGCCGGGTCGTGCTCGACGCCTGGGACCACCAGGACATGCCGTTCCAGAAGCTCGTCGAGGAGCTTGCGGTACGACGCGACCCGGGCGTCCCGCCGCTCTACCAGCTCACGTTCCACCACCTGCCTACCGGCCGGGGCGAGGCGTTCGGCGGAGCCATGGACGACCTGTCACTGGAGATCGCCGGGGACGAGCTGCGGCTGGAGTACCGCACCGCGCTGTTCGAGCGCGCCGCGATGGAGGCGTTCGCGGACCGTTACCTGCTGCTGTTCGCCGCCGCGGTGGCGGCGCCCCGGACCCGGGTGAGCGCGTTGCCGGTCATGCCGGACGCCGAGCACGCGGCGGTCGTGACCGGCTGGAACGCCACCGCCGCCCCGGTTCGCCGGACCACGCTGGCGGAGCTGTTCGACGCCCAGGCCCGGCGCACGCCCGACGCGGTCGCGCTGGTCGACGGCGACACCCGGATGACGTACGCGCAGTTGTCCGATGCCGCCGAGCAGGTGGCGTCGCGCCTGGTCGCGCACGGCGTGGGACCGGAGTCGGTGGTCGCGATCCACGAGCCCCGCTCCCGCCGCCTGATCGCCGGGCTGCTCGGCATCCACCGGGCCGGCGCGGCGTACCTGCCGCTGGACCCGGACCACCCGCCGCAGCGGCTGGCCTTCATGCTCGCCGACGCCGGGGCCGGGGTGCTGCTCGCCGACGAGCTGCCCGACGGGCTTACCGTCCCGGGCACCGTGCTGCCGCTGACCGCGCCGGACCGGCCGCTTACCGCCGGTGGCACTGCCGCCGGGCCGGGGAACGCGGCGTACGTGATCTACACCTCGGGCTCCACCGGGCGGCCGAAGGGCGTGGTCAACGAGCACGCCGCGATCGTCAACCGGCTCGACTGGATGCAGGACGCCTTCGCGCTCGGACCGGACGACGCGGTGCTGCACAAGACGCCGATCGGATTCGACGTGTCGGTGTGGGAGGTGTTCTGGCCGCTGCTCGTGGGCGCGCGGCTGGTGCTCGCCGCGCCGGGCGGGCACCGCGACCCGGCGTACCTGCGGGAGCTGATCGAGCGGGAGCGGATCACCACCGTCCACTTCGTGCCGTCGATGCTCGACGCGTTCCTGTCCACCGCCGGCCCGGCCGGCCCGGCCCGCTGCGGGTCGCTGCGGCGGATCGTGTGCAGCGGCGAGGAACTGCCCGCGGACCTGGCCCGCCGCGCCGTGGCCGCGATCCCGTCGGCGGCGCTGCACAACCTGTACGGACCCACCGAGGCGGCGATCGACGTCACCGCCTGGGCGGCCACGCCCGACGCGCTGGCCGGCGTGACCCGGGTGCCGATCGGCGGGCCGATCCGCAACGTCCGCACGTACGTGCTCGACGAGGCGATGCGCCCGGTCCCGGCCGGCGTGGCCGGGCAGCTGCACCTCGGCGGCGTGCAGGTGGCCCGTGGCTACCTGAACCGCCCCGGACTCACCGCCGCCTCGTTCGTCCCCGACCCGTTCGGCGAACCCGGCGGCCGGCTGTACGCCACCGGCGACCTGGCCCGCTGGCGTACCGACGGGACGCTGGAGTTCCTCGGCCGCATCGACGACCAGGTGAAACTGCGGGGCCTGCGGATCGAGCTGGGGGAGATCGCCGCGGTGCTGCGTGAACAGCCGGGCGTCGGCTCCGCCGCCGTCGTCGTGCGCGGCGCCACGCCCGCCGAGCAGCGCCTCGTGGCGTACCTGACGGGGGAGGCCCCGGACCCGGCGGAGCTGCGGGCGGCGCTGAAGCGGCGGCTGCCGGAGTACATGGTGCCGTCGGCGTTCGTGACGCTCGACGCGCTGCCGCTGTCCGCCAACGGCAAACTCGACACCGCCGCGCTGCCCGCACCCTCGTCCGGTGTCGCCCCCGCGCAGCGCCGACCCCCGGTGACCCCGGTCGAGCAGACGGTGGCCGCCACCTGGTGCGACGTACTGGGCGTGCCCGAGGTCGGCCTGGACGACGATTTCTTCGAGCTGGGCGGGCACTCGCTGCTGGCGATCCGGATGCTGGCGCTGCTGCGCGAGGCGTACGGGCAGGTCGACGTCGGAGTGATGGACGTGTTCGCGCACCCGACGGTGCAGGGGCTGGCCGCGCTGATCGACGCCCCGGCGGACGGGGACCGGCAGCGTCCGCTGCTGTACGAGCTGACCCGGCCGGTCCCGGCGGACCAGCGGGTGCGCTCGTACGTGTGCGTGCCGTACGGCGGCGGGCTCGCCAGCATCTACCAGCCGCTCGCGGACGCGCTGCCGGCCGGACACACCCTGTTCTCCGTGGCGGTCCCCGGCCACGACGTCGGCGTCCGCGACACCGAGCTGCCCTTCGACGAGCTGGTCGAGCGGTGCGTGGCCGAGATCCAGGAGCGGGTGGACGGCCCGCTGGTCCTGTACGGCCACTGCGTCGGCGGCGCGCTGCTGACCGGCATCGCCCGGCGGCTGCACGAGCGGGGACGCCCGATCGAGGCGATCTACGCCGGGGGCGTGTTCCCGACCGCCCGGCCGGACAACATGCTCGGCCGGCTCGTCGACTGGGCCGACTCGCGGGGCGCGGACCGGCGGTACGAGACGTTCCTGCGCTCGATCGGCGCGGAACTGGCCGACCTGGACCCGGCGCAGGTCGACCGGTTCGTCCACCACGTACGCCGGGAGGCCGCCGAGGCGCAGGAGCGGTTCACCGAGTGGCTGGACGGCGAACCGGTCCGGGTGCCCGCACCGGTGATCTCCGTCGTCGGCACCCACGACGTGCTCACCGAGTACTACGAGGAGCGGTACCGCGAGTGGAGCTTCCTCGGCGAGTCGACAGCGCTCGTGGTGCTCGACGAGGCCGGGCACTACTTCGTCAAGCAGCGGGCCGAGGCGCTCGCCGAGGTGCTGACCCGCACCCATCCCCGGCTCGCCGAGCCGTCCGCCGCGCCGCGACAGCTCGCCGGTGACGGCTGGGCACTGGCGGCCACCAGCACCGATCCGGTCACCGCCGAGACCGGCGTCCAACCGGGCGTACGCCGGTTCCTGGCGATCACCGCCAGCCAGCTCATCTCGTCGACCGGGTCGGCGCTGACCCAGTGGGCGGTGCCGGTCTGGGTCTACCTGGAGACCGGGTCGATGCTGTGGTTCGGCCTGTCCGGGGTGATCGCGTACCTGCCGGCGCTGCTGACGCTGCCGGTCGCCGGCGCGGTCGCGGACCGGTTCGACAGGCGCCGGGTGCTGCTGGCGGCGTGCGCGACGGCGGTGACCGCGGAGGCGCTGCTGGCTCTGCTGCTGTGGACCGACCGGCTGGGGCTGGCGGCCGTCTACACGCTCGTGTGCGTGCTCGGCGCGGCGTCGGTGTTCCAACGCATCACCTACCTGGCCGCGATCCCGCAGGTGGTGCCGAAGCGCTACCTGGGGCACGCCAACGGCATCGCGCAGCTCGCGGTCGGGCTCAGCTCGCTCGCGGTGCCGCAGCTGGCTGCGGGCCTGCTCGCCGCGATCGGCCTGGCCGGCGTCCTGGTGATCGACATCGTGAGTTACGTGGTGGCGATCGGTGTGCTGGCCGCGGTGCGGTTCCCCGACCTGCTCGGCCGGCGGCGCAAGGAGCCGTTCCTGGCCGAGCTGATCGGCGGCGCGCGGATGACGTGGGCCGAGCCGGGCTTCCGGGCCATGCTGGGCTTCTTCTCGCTCTACAACCTGTGCCTGGCGAGCCTGCTGCTGGTGCCGCCGATGGTGCTCGCGTTCGGCACGATGGGCCAGGTCGGCACCGTGGCGTTCGCCGAGGCGCTCGGCGCCGTCCTCGGCGGACTCGCCATCGCCGTGTGGGGCGGCCCGACCCGGCGCCGGATGCCCGCGCTGATCGCCATCGCGTTCGGCGTGGCGGTCAGCCTGGTGCTCAGCGGCGTCCGCCCGAGCCTGCTGCTGGTGGCGCTCGGCAGCTTCGGCGTGGGGCTGGGCCTGGGCCTGCACAACGGCATCTACCTGTCGATCATCCAGGTGAAGGTGCCGCAGCGGTTCCACGGCCGGGTGCTGGCGATCATCCAGACGCTGACCTGGGCGACGCTGCCGCTGGGCTTCGCCGTGCTGGTGCCGCTGAGCGGGTCGCTGCTGGAACCGATGCTCGCCCCCGGCGGCGCGCTGGCCGGCAGCGTCGGCGCGCTGATCGGCACCGGTCCCGGCCGGGGACTCGGGTTCGCGTTCGTGGTGTCCGGGCTGGCCCTGGCCGTGGTGGCCCTGGGCGCCTACGGCGTACGCCGGCTGCGCCGGTTCGACACCGAGACCCCCGACGCGCCGGCGGACGCCACCGAGTGGCTACCGCACCTGCGCCGGGTCGACGATCTGTAGCCGCAGTTCCGAGGCGTACGCCCGGCCGGCCCCGTCGGTCAGCCAGGCGTCCTCCGGGCCGGGCAGCAGCTCGGTGACGGTGAGCCCGACGCCGTCGCCGCCCTTGGCGTGCGCGCCGCGCAGCAGCGTGCACAGCAGCCGGGTGTAGACGCCGCTGCTCAGGTCCACGTAGCTGGGTTTGAGTTCGGTGTCGACCCGCACGAAGACCCGCTCGGGCAGGCCGAGCGCGAGCCGCCAGCGCCGTACCGCGAGGTAGCGTTCCCGCTCGCCCTTGACCGTGTGCAGGCCGGTCTCGCCCACAGTGGTGCGCCACGTCTCGCGGACCAGCACCAGGCCGTCGACTGTGACGCGCGGCGTGCGCCCGGCGTTGCCGGCCAGCTTCCACGTGTCGAACACCTGGTAGTCGAACAGCGGCGCGAACACCTCCAGCAGCGGCCACCGCCGCCCGTCGTCGGCGTGCGCGGTCAGCGTGCCGTCGTCGTCCGGCCGCACGGTCAAGGTGGTGATCGGCACGAGGCGGTCCGGGTCGGCGCCGGGCGCGTCGACGAACCCGAGCTGGGCGTCGGCGGGCCCGTGCAGCCACTCCGCGATCCGGGCGGTGTGCCGGGGCCAGTCCACCGGCGGCAGCAGCCGGACCCGGCCACCGGGTAGGTCGGCGCGCATCCCGTCGCGCAGCCGCTGCGGGTCCGGGTGCCCGTACGCGAAGAAGTGCGTGTCGAACGCCGCCAGGGCCACGTGCAGCTCGCCGAGCACGACGGTGAAGTCCCCGCGCAGCAGCGCCGCCTCGTCCGGGGCGCACACGTGCACGTCCGGGCTGTGGATGCGGGCGGCGGCCCAGCCGGGCGCGTCGGCGGGGAACGCGGCGGCGACCCGCTCGGTCAGGGCGGCGGCGTCGAACCGCAGCTCCCGGGCGTCCGCGTCGGCGTCGGCCAGGCCCAGCACCGTCGCCCACCGGTCCAGGAACTCGGCGGTGACGGCCGCGCCGGGCGGGTTCGCCCCGAACACCACCGCCTGCGCCAGGAACCACAGGTCGGCCAGGGGCACCTCCCCGGTGGCCGACTCCGCCGCCAGGTCGCGGTACAGGGCGGCCAGCGCATCGGCGTACGCCGCACCGATCGCCGCGGTCAGCCACCGCGCCGACAGCAGCAGCGGTTCCAGCGGCGCGAGGCGTTCCAACAGCGCGTCACCGAACCGGATGTCCAGGTCGCGGACCGTCTCCAGATGGCACAGCGTGCGCCCCGCGTACACCTCGCCGGGCTGCTGCCGCGCGTCCCGGCCGGTCAGCTCCACGAACCGCCGGTCCAGCGCGGACATCGCCACGGACAGCGCGTCCGGGCCGTCGGCGGCGGCCACCGCGTCGCGCAGGTCACTCACCGTGGCCAGGTCGCCGAGCACCCGCTCGCGGACCGTGTCGTCGCCGATCGCGGCGAGCTGCTCGCGCAACGCGTCCTCGGCGGTGAGGTCGACCGGCAGGTCGAAGCCGATGCGCAGCACGCCGCGCCCGGCCAGGTCGTCGAGCTGCGCGTGCACGTCAGCGGCCCGGCGGAAGCCGCTCGCCGGGTCCGCGAGCAGCGCAGCGACCAGGTCGGCCACGCGCGGTCCGCGCCGCGCCAGCGTGAGCAGCGCCGCCGTCGCCACCGGGAGCGTCTGCGGTGGATGGTGCGGGTGCCGCAGCACGCGGTCCCGCAGGCTCAGGTGCGGGGCGAGCCGCACCGGCAGCCAGTCCCGCACGCCGGGCACGCGGGCGAAGGCCGCCGCGAGCGCGTCCAGGCCCCACCGCTCCAGGAACACCTTCCGGGTACGCGTCAACGCCGCGCCGGGACGCACCGTCGCGATCGGGCCGCTGCCGCCCAGCTCGGTCCAGCAGATCGGCCCGAAGAAGCCCACCGTGTCGTTCTTCAGGCAGTACCGCTGCCAGTACTTCGCGACGACCTCCTCCCGGTGCCGGCGGCGCAGGTTGCGCGGGGCGTGCGGGCCGTCGCGCCGGATCGCGTCGACGGCGAGCAGGACCGCCGGGTTCTGCCAGGTAAGCGCCGTGCGGAAGGCGTCGTCGCAGGCGATGCCGTAGACCGCCTGCCCGAGGTCGGCCGCGGCGGCGTCGAACGCCGCAGTGAACTGGGCCGCGTCCCCGTCCCCGCGCAGGTGCCGGTCGGCCGCCTCCGCGAGCGCCGGAGCGGCGAACCGGCTCATCCCGTCGGCCGGAAAACCGGCCGACCGGAGCAACGCGGAACGCCATACGTGCCAAGGGGTTCCGGGCAGGGACGTGAGATGCTCTCGGGGCATGGGGGAATGGTAAGCAGCGGCGGATCTGCGGCGGGACGGTCGAGCATGAGCTTCGGGCTGGTGTCCTTCGGTGAGGCGCTCGGCGACCCGGCGCCCGTCGCCGACGTGGTGGCGCAGTACACCGACGACGTCAACCGCGTCCTCGGCTACGGCTACCGGCGGGTGCACCGCGCCGCGCCGGACGTGGGTCTGACCGACCTCGCCGAGCGGGCCGCCCGCCGCGCCCTGGAGGCCGCCACGCTGCCCGCCGCGCGGGTGGACCTGCTGGTGCTCGCCGTCACCGACCTCACCGAACACCTTTACTGGGACGCCGCGGCCGACCTGGCGTACCGGCTCGGCGCGGCCGGCGCCGAAGCGGTGCTGCTCACCCAGGCGTGCACCACCGGCGTGCTCAGCCTCGACACCGTCGCCGGGAAGTTCGCCACCCACCCGGAGTACGCCACCGCGCTCGTGATCGCGGCCAACCGGACCTGCGAGGCGTACTGGAACCGGATGGACACCCAGCCGATGGTGTTCTCCGACGGCGCGGTGGCCACAGTGGCCCGGCGCGGGCATCCCCGGCTGCGCTGGCAGGTCACCGAGGCCGCCACGGACGGCCGCTACGCCGGGTTCTACCGGCTCGACGGCGGTGGCGCGGCGGCGCCGTTCGCCCCCGGCGCCGAGCCGCCGGCCGCCCGCGACGTGTGGCACGTGATGGAGTTCTTCGACTACGACCCCGAGCAGTTCGCGCAGTACGCCCGCCACCTCGACGAGCGGATGGTGCGGGTCACCGAACGCGCCTGCGAGCGGGCCGGCGTCACCGTCGCCGACCTGGCGCGGCTGATCCTGGTCGCCGACAACGAACGCGCCATGACGTCGCTCGCCGAGGCACACAAGGTGCCGCCGGAGCGGACCAACCGGGAACTGGCGGCCGAGTACGGGCATCTCGGCGCGGCGGATCAGTTGTTCGGACTGAGCCGTCTGCTCGACGCCGGTGAGCTGCACGACGGCGACCGGGTCGCGTTGATCTCGTTGGGCCGGGGCGCCCACTGGGCCTGTACGATCATCGAGGTATGAGCATGTCCAGCCGGCTGGTGCGGCTCGTCGCCGACGTGCTGGAACTGCCCGTCGACCAGGTCGACGCGCAGACCGGCCCCGCGACCACCGCCGCGTGGGTGAGCCTGCGGCACCTCCAGATCGTCGCGGCCGTCGAGGACGCGTACCGGATCTCGCTGACGCCCCGGGAGATCCGGACCGTGCGGTCGGTGGCCGACCTGCGCGCGCTGCTCGCCCAGCGGGGCGTGCCGGAGTGAGCGCCGCGCCGGCCCCGCTCGACGACGCCGACCTCGACGCCGGGCTGCTCATCCGCCGCTTCGAGGAGCACCTGCTGCGCCTGTACGCCGACGGTCACCTCGCCGGCACCACGCACACCTGCCTCGGTCAGGAGTACGTCCCGGTCGCGCTGGCCCCGCTGCTGACCGGCGACTTCGTGTTCAGCAACCACCGCGGCCACGGGCACTACCTGGCGCACTGCGGCGACCCGGAGGGGCTGCTGGCGGAACTGCTCGGCCGCGACGGCGGGGTGTGCCACGGGTACGGCGGCAGCCAGCACCTGCGCCGGGACCGGTTCCTGTCCACCGGGGTGCAGGGGGAGAGCCTGCCCGCCGCGGTCGGCGTGGGACTGCACCTCAACCGCACCGGGCAGGACGCGATCGTGGTGGCGTACATCGGTGACGGCACCTGGGGCGAGGGCGCCGTCTACGAGGCGCTGAACATGGCCGCGCTGTGGCGGGTGCCGCTGCTCGTCGTGGTCGAGCACAACCGGATCGCCCAGTCCACCCCGACCTCCGCGCAGCTCGCCGGCACCATCGCCGGCCGGGCCGCCGGCTTCGGCATCACCGTCAGCGAGTCCGACTCGCTCGACCTGACCGAGGTGCGCGCCGCCGCCGCGCCGCACGTCGAGCGGGTCCGCGCCACCCGGGCGCCGCACGTGCTGGTGCAGCACACGGTCCGGCTCGGCCCGCACAGCAAGGGCGACGACACCCGGTCCGCCGACGAACTCGACCGGCTGCGCCGCCTCGACTGGCTCCAGCGGTACGCCGAGGCGTACCCGGAGCGGTTCGCGGCCGCCGACGCGCGGGCCCGGCAGCGGGTCGCGGAGGTCTCGGCCGAGGTGCTGGCCCGGCCGCTCGCGCGCGGAGCGGCGGAGTGACGCGCGCGGAACGGGTCAGCCGTAACCTCAACCGGGCCCTGCACGCGCTGTTCGCCGCCGACGAGCGGGCCTGGCTGCTGGGGGAGGACGTGGCCGACCCGTACGGCGGGGCGTTCAAGGTGACCCAGGGACTCTCCACCGCCTATCCGGACCGGGTGCTGTCGACGCCGCTGAGCGAGAACGGCATCACCGGCGTCGCGGGCGGCCTGGCGCTGTGCGGCGACACAGTGATCGTCGAGATCATGTTCGGGGACTTCGCCGGTCTCGCCTTCGACCCGATCCTCAACCTGATCACCAAGTCGGTCGCCATGTACGGCGAGCGCACCCCGATGCGGGTGGTGATCCGCTGCCCGGTCGGCGGCGGGCGCGGCTACGGCGCGACGCACAGCCAGAGCCCGCAGAAGCACTTCATCGGCATCCCGCACCTCGCGCTGTACGAGCTGTCCCCGCTGCACGACGCGGCCGACGTGCTGGCCGCCGCGCTGCGCCGCGACGAACCGGCGATGCTCTTCGAGGACAAGATCCTCTACACCCGGCGACGGTATGTGGACGGCCGCGTCGACGACCGCCTCGCCTTCGAACCGCGCGGCGCGGACGGCAACTGGGCCCGCGTCCACGATCCGGACGCCACCGGCGCGCCGACGCTCGTCATCGCGCCGGGCGGGGTCGCCGACCGGGCGATCGCCGCCGCCACGCGGGCCGCCGAGCGGGGACGTACGGTCGAGGTGCTGGTCCCGGCGCGGCTCTACCCGGTGGACGTGGACGGCCTGCGCGACCTGCTCGACGGCGCGCACGGCGTGATCGTCGCCGAGGAGAGCACCGCGGGCGGCACGTGGGGGAGCGAGGTCGCGGCCCGCCTGCACGCCGAGGCGTGGCCGCTGCTGCGCGGCCCGGTCGAGCTGGTCAGCTCCGCCGACCGGGTCATCCCGTCCGCGCCGCACCTGGAACAGGCGGTGCTGCTCGGCACCGACGCGATCCTGGACCGGATCATGCACCTGCCCGCCCCGATAACGGCGGCCGGCGACCGGGGTGGACGGACTGACGCCGGCCCGGCGGCTCCGGCCGGCGTGTCTCCGGGCGTCCCGGTGGACGTACCCCGGCTCAACCCCAACGACGACAGCTACGTGCTGCTGGAATGGCTGGTCGCGGACGGCGCCACTGTCGAGGCCGGTGAGCCGGTCGCGGCGGTCGAGACGTCCAAGGCGATCGAGGAACTCGCCGCGACGCAGGCCGGCGTGCTGCGCCAGGACGTGGCCGCCGGCGCCGACTGCGCCCCGGGCACGCCCATCGGCCGGATCCTGCCCGAGTCGGCCGTGCCCGCCCCGGTGGAGCCGGCGTCGGTGGAGCCGCCAGCCGTGCCTGCCCGGGTGACGCCGCCGGGACGGCCGCTGCCACCGGCGCAGCGCCGCATCGCCGACGTGGTGTCCACCTCGCACCGGGAGATCCCGGTGGCCTTCACCGCCGTCCGCGTGGACGTGACGGCGGCGCTCGCGTACGCCCGCCGCGCCGCCGACGAGACCGGCGCCACGGTCGGCCTGACCGAGGTCGTCATCGCCGCCGTGGCCGCGCTGCACGAGCGGTTCGGCGGCCTCTACGCCCGGCTCACCGGCGACGGGCTGGTGGTCGACGCGGAGGCGCCGTCGATCGGGCTCACCGTGGACGTCGGCACCGGACTGTTCCTGCCGGTGATCCGCGACGCGGCCGGACTGGACCTCGGCGACCTCGCCGACGCCGTGGTCGCGCTGCGGATGAAGGCGCTGCGCGGCCGGCTCCGCGAGGAGGACATGGCCGGCATGAACTTCCTGGTGGCGCTCAACGACACACCCGGTGTCACGGTGGCCCGGCCGATCATCCCGACCGGCGTCACCTGCGCCCTGTCGGTGCCCGACGTGCACCGCGAGGTCGTGCTCGACGGCGACGGCGCGGTACGCGAGCGGACCGTGGCGGACCTGGGCCTGGCGTACGACCACCGGCTCGTCAACGGTGCGCAGGCCGGGGCGTTCCTGGCCGCGCTCGGCGAGGCCCTGCAACACTGACCGGCACCGCGGCCCGGCCGCCGTGCGCGCCGGTTGCGACGCCGGACCGGTGAGAACCTCGCGACAGCGGTGCCTCTGGCCGGGGGATGACCGAACCTGCATCATAGATGTCCATGAGTGCGCAGCAGTCCGCGGCCCGGTGGTGCACGCCGATGACCGACCCGCAGCGCGACCGGTGGTCCACTGTGCTCGGCCACGTCACTTCCGCGATCCCGGCCGGCTCCGCCTACGTCCTCGTCGACGGCGACGAGCGCGACGCGACGGTGCTGGCCGACCGTCTGGCCGCCGCCCTGCGCGACGCGGGCCGGCCGCGCATACGACTCAGCCGGGCGATCTGCGCCGGCCCCGCCGACCTCCGGGGCGGACTCACCCCCGGTTCCGTCGTCATCGCCGCCGGCCCCGCCTGGCGGGGCCGGCTGCCCACCGGCCACTGGCACCTGACGATCCGGGTGCGCGGCGCCTCCCCCGAACGCGGACGCCGCCACCGGAGCGACGCCGCCGACATCGTGGTCGACCTGGCCGACCCCGCGTGGCCGGTGATCCGGCACATCGGCGCCTGGTTCACCCACACCGACGCCTGGTACCGCACGGAGACGCAGGCCTTCTTCGCCGCCCGCGCCGCCACCTGGGACACCGAGTCCGGCGACGACCTCACCGCGTACGCCGCCGCCGTCACCGAGGCCGCCATCCCCACCGGAGCGAACGCCATCGACGTCGGCTGCGGAACCGGCCGCGCGCTACCGGCCCTGCGCGACGCCGTCGGACCCGCCGGCACCGTTCTCGGCGTCGACCTGACCCCCGCCATGATCGACGTCGCGCGCTCCCGCGCCCACGCCGCCGACGCCGCGCTCGCCCTGGCCGACGTCCGCCGTCTCCCCCTGCCCGGCCGCGCCGTCGACGTCGTCTTCGCCGCCGGCCTGCTCCCGCACCTGCCCGACACCGACGCCGGGCTGCGCGAACTCGCCCGCGTCACCCGCCCCGGCGGCCGGCTCGTCATCTTCCATCCCTCCGGGCGCACCGATCTCGCCGGTTGCGGCACACATCCCGGTGACCCTCTCGCCGAGACGTCCCTGCGCCTCGCCGCGCACCGCACCGGATGGCACCTCACCGGCTACGACGACCCGCCGCACCGGTTTCTCGCCCTCGCCACCCGGCGGTGACCCCCGGCGGATGAGCAATCTGGGAGAAGAGGGCTCACCCCATGACGTCTAGCGTCGATGCGTGTACTTTCCGTGATCGCCGGCGAGGGGGATACCGCATGTCGAACGGGTTCATCGGCGCGCTCAACGGTCGTCATCACCGCGTGGCACTGTCGGGCTTCATGGTGGTCGTGCTCGCCCACTGGGCGGAGCATCTGGTTCAGGCGTACCAGATCTGGGTGCTCGGCTGGCCCCGTCCGCAGGCGCGGGGTGTCCTCGGTGAGTTCTACCCCTGGCTGGTCACGTCCGAGGTCATGCACTACGGGTACGCGCTGCTCATGCTCGTCGGTCTGTTCCTGCTGCGCCCGGGGTTCGCCGGGCAGTCGCGCACCTGGTGGACGATCGCCCTGGCCCTCCAGTTCTGGCATCACATCGAGCACCTGCTGCTGCTGATCCAGGCGCAGACCGGGCACTTCCTGTTCGGCAGCGCGGCGCCCACGAGCCTGCTCCAGGTGGTCTATCCGCGCGTCGAGCTGCACCTGTTCTACAACTCCGTCGTCTTCATCCCGATGGTCGTCGCCATGTACCGGCACCTGCGGCCCTCCGTCGCCGAGGAGCAGGCCATGGTGTGCACCTGCGCCGGCCGCCGGGTGGCGCCGGCGCTGGCGGTGTCGCGGGGTGGTGTGTGACCCGCGCCGGGTGGGCGTCCGCCGTCGTCGTGGGCCTCGCGGTGCTGTTCGGCTGGACCGGGGCCGCGTGGGCCGGCTCCGGCGCGGCGAGCAGCGTCCCCGCCGACGGCGCCGTCCTCACGTCGGCGCCGTCGGCGGTCGAGCTGGTCTTCACCGGGCGGCCGGTGGCTGCCGACTCGCACGTGGCCGTGCGGGACGCCGCCGGACGGTCGCTGGCCGTCGGCGAGCCGCGGCCGAGCGGGGACCGGTCCCTGGTGCAGGCGGTACGCAGCGCCGAGCGCGGTGATGTCGTCGTCGCCTACCACGTGGTGCTCGCCGACGGTAGTGAGAAGAGCGGCACGCTGTGGTTCAGCGTCGGCACCGGTGTGCGGCCGGTCCGGGCACCGGATCAGGGCGGCGAGGCGGCCGCCCCGCTGCACGAGCACGGGATCGACCCGCTGAGTGCCGTGCTGCTCCTCGTCAACGCCGTCGTGGTGTTCGTGGCAGTCGCCATGCTCGTCCTGCGGCCACGGCGGAGCGTCGAGCCGCCGCCCGCCCCGGCTCAGCACCCGGAGATGAGCAGCCGCTGAGCCCGGCCGGGCTCAGCCGTCAGGCGCCACAACGCGTCCACCGCGGCCATTCCCGGCCCGAGCGGCACCGGCGGAAGGTTGAGCCGCCGGGCCGCGGCCACCGCGCCGGGCGTTCCGTGCGCCATGCCGGCGCCGCTCCAGATCGACCACTCCGCCACCAGCGTCACCGCCGCCGGCAGGTCGGCCGCGAGGCGTCCGGCGCAGCGCCGCAGCAGCTCGTTTGCGAGCGCGTACGCGCCGAGGCTGCGGTGCGGCCGCTCGGCCGTGATCGAGCCGAAGACGAGCACCCGGCGTAGGGCATGGCGGTCCACCGCGTCCAGCGCGTGCCGCAGGCCGTCCACCTTCGCCGCCTGGACGGTGCTCAGCCCGGCCGCCGTGCCGGCCGTGACCGGGCCGCCGCGCAGCAGCCCGGCGCAGTGCACGACGCCGGCCAGCCGCAGGTGTCCGGTGTCCGCGAGTGCCCGGCGCAGGGCGACGCCGTCGGTGACGTCGACCCGGAGCACTGTCACCCCCGTGGTCCCCGCCATGCGGTCGAGGTGCCGGCGGCCCGCGGTGCCGAGCCGGTCGGGCGTGGCCGTGTCGGCCAGGATCGGGTGCAGGCCGTGCCGGCAGGCCAGGACGGCGGCGACCCGCAGGCCGAGCCCGCCGAGGCCGCCGGTGACCAGCACGGCTCCGGCGGGACCGGCGGGGCCGGCCGCCGAGGGCAGGGCAGCCGGTTGCCAGTCGGTGGTGCGGAGCCGGCCGTCCCGGTCCACCCGCACCTCGCCGGCGACCGGGGAGGCGGCGGTGACCAGGCCGGTGGCGGCGCGCACCGCGGCCGGTGCGGGGCCATCGGTCAGCTCCGCCACCACGCAGGACAGGCCGGGATGCTCGACCGCCGCGGCGCGCACCAGGCTGCCGCCGCCCGCGCCCAGGTGCACGACCGCGAGCCGGCTGCCGCGTGCCACGGCCGCCCGGATCGCCCGCAGCAGGCGACCGTTGTCGACCTGGTGGAAGGTGCGGCCGAGCAGCACGGCGACCGCCTCCGGTGCGTCGTCGCGGCTCGCCGCCCGCAGCGCCGGGGCGAGCGGGTGCCGCTCGGGGCCGACGATCGTCCACCGGTACGCCCGCGCGTCGCCGGGCGGCGCGACCTCGCGTTCCCGGGGCGTGCGGATGTCGAGCGCGGTCCTCATCGCAGGACCGCGAGCAGGGTGGGGATGGCCTCGGCCTGGAAGTCCACGTCCACGTCGAAGTCGTTGATCATCCCTTCGAGGACGAGCAGCGACATGAGCGGGAAGACGAACTCCGGCGCCGCCGTGATGCCGAACCGCCGCTGCAGGTTGAACAGCTCCGCGGCGAACGGCGCGAGCCGGAACTGCCCGGCGGTGCGGCGGTGGTTGCGCACCACGAGATCCCGGACGCCGGCCTGGAACGCCTGCACGTCACATCCCGGCGGTACGTGCTCGGCGCTGCGCAGGATGACCTCGGCGGCCTGCTGGCCGCGACCCATGGACATGGACAGGAAGAACTCGGCGAACAGCCGCCGTACGTGCGGTTCGAGCCGGACCACGAACCCCGCGTCGAGCAGCACCACCTCCTCGACCCGCAGGTAGAGGTTGCCGGGGTGCATGTCGCAGTGCACGAGCCCGTCGACGAACAGCATCCGGTACACGCCGTGCAGCACACGCCGGACGATCTGGCGGCGCTGCTCGCGGTTGAGGTCGCCGGGCTTGAACTGCCGCAGGTCCGGGATCCACTCCATCACCAGGACGCCGTCGCGGCAGAGCGCCGGCCGGGGCGCCGGGATCCGGAACGCCGCGACGTCGGCGAGGTTCTGCCGCAGCTGTAGCAGCGCCGTGGCCTCCTGCGCGAAGTCGAGCTGCCGCAGCACGGCGGTGGAGACGTGGCCCAGCATGCGGCGCATCGGCACCTTGCGCAGGCCGGGCAGGCGTTCCAGCAGCCCCGCGCCGGCACTGAGCAGGTCGAGGTCGCGGCGCATCTGCGGGCCGATGCCGCCGCGCCGCACCTTGACGGCCACCGGCGTCCCGTCGTGCAGCCAGGCCCGGTAGACCGAGGCGATGCTGCCGCTGGCCACCGGCTCGCTGCCGATCCGCGCGAACGGCGTGCCGTCCGGGTAGGCCGCGTCCAGCACCGCGCGCGCCTCCCGGGCGGACATGGCCGGGACCCGGTCGTTGAGGCGGGCGAGCTGGTCGCACCACGGTCCGGGCAGCAGATCGCGACGCGTACCGAGGATCTGGCCGCCCTTGACGAATGTCGGGCCCAGCCGGGTGAGCAGTGCGGTCATCCCGGCGGGCGCGGGCGAGGCCCGCCGGGCGAGCCGCCGGCCGGCCGCGACGGCGAGGTGCCGGGCCGTGATC
>NZ_JBXUOV010000087.1:0-23654 GCF_057196585.1 Micromonospora sp. ATLC20 | reverse complement strand
GGAATGGATGTCGGCGCGGGGGGCGGCCGGCGCGCGCTCGCCGTCGGGGGCGGCGCGGGCGGCGCGGCCCCCCGCGGCGGCCGTGCCGTCGCACCGGCCGGCGAGACCCACAAGCAGGGCCTGGACCCGGTACGGGTCGAGGCCGAGCAGGCGTACGGCCGCACTGGCCGCACCGGTCACCGTCCCGTGGACGGCGACCGCGGCGGTCTCGGCGCGGCTCAGGCCGGCGGCGGCGCAGAGCAGCCCGAGCACAAGCGGCTGGTGCGCTCCGCCAGGTGTGGCGGGCAGGTCGTCGAAGGACACCTCCGGCCAGATGGCCCGGCCCGCACGCAGCAGAGCCCGCCCCTGGCGGCGGGACACCGTACGCAGCGCCGGCGCCGCCGTCCGGGCGTCCAGCTCCGCGTCGAGCAACGCCAGCGTGGAACCGCGTACGGCGGAACCGGCCGACGTCACCGCCCGGTGCGCCGCCGCCGCGAACGCCGCACCGACCAGCCCGGCGGTCGCCAGCCGACCGGCCAGGAACGCCTCCAACGTGGCCAGGTCGGTGACCCGGCCGGCGGCGACGGCCGCCTCCAGGCCGCCCGAGTGGGCGTGCGCGCCGGCCGGGAAGCGACCGTCGGCCAGCAGCAGGAGCAGGCTCGACGTCGCCATCAGAACAGGAAGTACCGCTGGGCCATCGGCAGGCGCGGCACCGGGTCCGGCTCCACCACCTGACCGTCGATCCGCACCGTGAAGGTGTCCGGGTCCACCTCGATCCGGGGCATCGCGTCGTTCTCCGGCAGGTCGGCCTTGCCCCGCGAGCGCACGTCCGCGACGGGCACCACCCGTCGCCGTACGTCCAGGCGCAGCCCGGCGTCGAGGGCGGCCGGCGCGACGAACGCCAGGCTGGTCGCAGACGCCGCGGCGCCGTACGCCCCGAACATCGGCCGCGGCAGCATCGGCTGCGGCGTCGGAATGGACGCGTTGGCGTCACCCATCTGGGCGTACGCGATCATGCCGCCCTTGAGCACCAGGTGCGGTCGTACGCCGAAGAACGCCGGATCCCACAGCACCAGGTCGGCCAGCTTGCCCGGCTCGACCGAGCCGATCTCCCGGTCCAGCCCGTTCGCCATCGCCGCACAGATGGTGTACTTCGCCACGTACCGGCGGGCCCGGTGGTTGTCGGCCGCGCCGTCGCCTGGTAGCGCGCCGACCCGCTCCTTCATGACGTGCGCGCTCTGCCAGGTTCGCAGGATCACCTCGCCCACCCGGCCCATCGCCTGCGCGTCGGAGCCGATGATGGAGATCGCGCCGAGGTCGTGCAGCAGGTCCTCGGCGGCCATGGTGGACGGCCGGATGCGGCTCTCGGCGAAGGCCAGGTCCTCCGGCACCGACGGGTTGAGATGGTGGCAGACCATCAGCATGTCCAGGTGCTCGGCGAGGGTGTTGGCGGTGTACGGCCGGGTCGGGTTGGTCGACGACGGCAGCACGTTGGGCTCGCCGGCCACCGTGATGATGTCCGGCGCGTGCCCGCCTCCCGCACCCTCGGTGTGGTACGAGTGGATGGCCCGGCCGGCGATGGCCCGCAGCGTGTCGGCCACGAAACCGGCCTCGTTGAGGGTGTCGGTGTGGATGGACACCTGCACCCCGGAGGCGTCCGCCACCCGCAGGCAGGCGTCGATCGCCGCCGGTGTGGTGCCCCAGTCCTCGTGCAGCTTGAAACCGCCCGCGCCGGCGCGCAACTGCTCCCACAGCGCCTCCGGCGAGACGGTGTTGCCCTTGCCGAGCAGCAGCACGTTGACCGGCAGCGTGTCCAGCGCCTCGTGCATGCGGGCCAGGTGCCAGGCGTTCGGGGTGACGGTGGTGGCCCGGGTGCCCTCGGCGGGGCCGGTGCCGCCGCCGACGAGTGTGGTGATGCCACTTGCCAGCGCCTCGGTGACGATCTCCGGGCAGATGAAGTGCACGTGGGTGTCGACGGCGCCGGCCGTAAGGATCCGGCCGTTGCCGGCGATGACCTCGGTGGCCGGGCCGATGACCAGCTCGGGGTGCACGCCGGGCATGGTGTCCGGGTTACCGGCCCGGCCCAGCGCCACGATCCGCCCGTCGCGCAGACCCACGTCGGCCTTGACCACGCCCCAGTGGTCGAGCACCACCGCGCCGGTGACGACGGTGTCGAGGGCGCCCTCGGCGCGGGTCGCCCGCGACTGGCCCATCGACTCGCGGATCACCTTCCCGCCGCCGAAGACCGCCTCGTCGCCGCCCACGCAGTGGTCGGTCTCCACCTCGATCAGCAGGCTCGTGTCGGCCAGCCGGATGCGGTCGCCGGTGGTCGGCCCGTACAAATCGATGTAGCGGTCCCGCCGCACGGCGCTCACCGCGCCGGCCCGCCGGTCGTCGGCGCCCCGCTCGCCGGCGCCCCGTCCGTCGGCGCGCCTGGTCCCGGCGCGTCTCTTTCCGGCGCTGGCGGTGGTGCTTCGTCCAGCGGTCCGGCGCACTCGCCGCGCAGACCGGGCACGACGCGTGCGCCGCCGAGCGGGACCAGCTCGACGGTGCGGCTCACGCCCGGCTCGAACCGGACCGAGGTGCCCGCCGGAACGGCGAGACGCCGGCCCCAGGCGACGGTCCGGTCGAACGCCAGCGCCGGGTTGGCCTCGGCGAAGTGGTAGTGCGAACCGACCTGCACCGGACGGTCCGCGGTGTTTACGACGACCACTGTGGTCACCGGCCGGCCCACGTTGATCTCGACCGGGCCGGCCGCCGGCAGGATCTCCCCGGGGATCACGGGATCGGGTGGTGCACCGTCACGAGCTTGGTACCGTCCGGGAACGTCGCCTCCACCTGCACCTCCCTCAGCAGCTCGGGGATGCCGTCCTGGACGTCCTCGCGGCCGAGCACCGTCCGGCCGGCGGACATGAGGTCGACCACCGACCTTCCGTCGCGGGCCCCTTCGAGCAGGAAGGCGACGATGATCGCGACGGCTTCGGGATAGTTGAGGCGCAGGCCGCGTTCGCGGCGGCGGCGAGCGACGTCGGCCGCGACGTGGACGAGCAGGCGGTCCTGCTCGTGCGGGCTGAGGAACACGGGATTCTCCGGTGGGGATCGGCGTGGCCCGCTCGCCGTCGGCTCCGCGCGGAGCCGCGCCGGGCAGCACCACCCGGAGTACGAGCTGGAGTCACACGACCGCCGCGACACCGCCGACGGGGTGGTCCGGGACTCCACCATCCCGGCCCGCGCGACGGGCACCCGGCGGTGTCGGTCGGATGCGGACCGCACCGCCCACCGCTTGAGCCGACCGTAGAGGATCGCCACCGGCGGGGGCAACAGTGTGCTCGGCATGAGGGATCGAGCCCTGCCGGCGAAAACGCAGACGGTGCGCGCTGAAGCCGATCTCAGCGCGCACCGTGCGCCTGTGGGTCGTGTCCCCGATCCCGTGCACGCCCATGCCGATGACGGGGCGTCCGGCCGATGTGCGGGCCGGCTGGCGGAGGCCGACCGCAGGCGGGCTACAGGTTGTTGATTCGTGCCAGCAGCTCTGCCTCGGTCAGGTTCTCCAGGACCGCGTCCTGCTTGCGGCCCAGGACCGCCAGCAGCTTCTCCTTCTCCAGCTTCCTGGCCGCCGCCGCCTTCGCCGCCTGGTCCTCCGCGAGGCGGACGGCGATGACGTGCTTGACGACCTCCAGCTTGGTTTCCAGGGTCGCCTTGGCCGGATTGGCCTCGGTGGCCACGAACGACTCGGTGTCGACGGCCTTGAGTTCGGCGTTGACCGCCTTGGCCACGTCATCGAGGCTGAAACCGGACTTGGCGGTCAGCGGAAGCTCCCACAACTGTTCCGTGGTCAGCAGTCCCTTGGCCGACGGATAGCGGAACTTCTCCCGCGTGGCCTTCTCAAAAATGGTCACGGTGGCCTCTCTCCCCGATGTCGGGGTGGGGAATCAGAACTGGATGCTGATGAGGCGGCGCCGGCCGCCGGTCATGGCCACCTTGGCGACCACGGAGTTGCGGACCGTGGAGCTGAAGCCGAGGCCGGAAAGCTGATCCGGAGACGGCTCGCACTTGGTGCGGTCGCCGAGAACCTCGAACACCTTGCGGTGCGGTTGCAGGTCGCCGCGGAGGAACTCGTTGTAGATTCCCCGCGTCGGCTGGTCGTTCACGCACCCCTTCAGGATGAAGAAGTAGTGCCGGTTGCCGACCTCGTTGTCGTCGAAGTAGTTCGGCGAGTACATGATGGTGGACACCGGCACGAACTGTTCGGTGGTGATGCCCCACAGCTCCTTGCCCGCGTTGCCCGCCTGCACGTCCTTACCCGGACGGAAAGCGGTGATCACACCGTCGGTAACCGTCATCCGGCCCACCTCGACGGTCTCCTTGTGGCCTACCGCGCGCTCGTGGCGGTAATGCTCGATCTTTCCGTTGCTCTCGGTCTCGATCACGAAGCCGACCTGGGTGCTGTCCCGCTTGCGGTACTGGTTCACCTCGATCCGGTACTCGCCGTCGGGGACACGGTCGGCCCAGGTGACGTTCTCCACCGGCTCGCGGGAGAGGGGCCCACTGGCATTCATGTCGACGTCCAGCTTGTTGCGCTTCTCCTGGTACCAGATGTGGTCGCCGTTGGGTTCGAACACGTGCAGGTCGAGGTCGTCGTGGTTGAACCAGGACAGGCTCACCCGCAGCTTGCCGGTGACGTTGCCGCCGGCCCGCTTGACCTTCTCCCGGATCGAGTCGGTGACGTTGCCGCCGTACGACCAGCCGAAATCGTTGTCCCACTTGAACAATCGCGGAGCAGCCGGGTGCCGGCCGGTCGTGAGGCTGACGAAGTGCGGCTCGTAGCTGTTGGCGACCCACAGGTCGATGGTGGTGGCGCCGGGCAGGATGTCCTTCATGAAGGAGACCACGGGAACCTCCTCCGGCTTCGCGTCGCGAAGGCGCGCACCTGCCGACTTCGTGGTGGCGGCCTGCATGAGAAGCCCTTCGATGCCGTCCTTCATCAGCGGCTGTGTGTCGTTGTCGACCCACAGCACGTTGGTGACCGACACGTCGGACAGCCGGGCGAACCGTCGCTGCAACGACTCCTCGATGCCCAGCTCGTCAATGGTCTTCATGGCAGCCTTGACCATGGCCGGGGTGATCAACGCGGTGGGGCGCTGGTAGTTCTGCGGTGCCACCTTCGTCTCGAACGACCGGACCGCCTGCTCCAGGTCGACGCCCGCGGAGAGATCCTGGACGAGGGTGCCGATCACCGTGTTGCGGAGGCGTGCCGCCGGGTTCATGGCGTTGGCGAAGACGAAGGCCCGTCCGTCGGTCGCCTCCGTCCACCGGTTCCGCAGCGACCGGAACTCGGTCACCGCCGGACGATGCTCCGCGCCGCGGTAGAGGGCGTTGTCGTCGATCAGGTCGACGACGGTGTCCAGAGCGTTCCGGGTCAGCTCGGCCAGGCCACGCTGGAAGACCTGCACCGCGGCGTCGAAGTTGCCCTGTGCCGCGCCGACGTCGTCGATGCGATGCCGCTTCTCCACCCGGCCGTGCAGGTGGTGCCACACCTCGACCTGACCGTCGCGCAGCGTCCGGGTGGTCTTCGTGCCGTACTGCGCCTGACTGGACCGGAAGATGGTGGACAACGGCAGCGAAAGAACGAACTCGTCCAGCGCGGCGGCGACGACGGAGAAGACCGGGTCGGATGCCGACACCCCGGACCAGACGGTACGGACCCGCCCGTCGTGTATCTCGACGACGTTGCCGAAGTGCTTGATGAAACCGCGGCAGGTCGAGCAGTCGTACTCGGATCGCTCACGGAACCGCAGGTTGGTGCCGGCGGGGAAGGATTCGAGATAGGCGAGCCAGAGGGAGTCCCGGTCGAGGCCGTCGCCGACGGTGTACAACTCATCCCTGGACATGGTGGACAGACGTGAATTCACGTCCGCCACGAAATGCTGGAAACCGCTCACCGTTTCATCCCCCTTGATCGCGGGAGATCCTACGGAGCGAACGCCCATCGGAAAACCGCGTTCCCGGCTCTCCGCAGGTCGTGGAGGCCCTGCCGAACGTCGTCGGGTGTCTGTGGTGAAGCGCGGGCGCTGCCCGGCCAGGGCCGCGTGGCAGGCGCGGTTCTCCGGGCTCGGGAATGGTGGCGGTGAGGTGCGGGCACGGCGGTCCGTCGCGCAGGCCGAGGGCGATGCGCCCAGCCGGGCAGCGCGGAACGGGCCCATCGACGGACACTTGTGTCATGGACCTCACCCCGGCTCTCGACACGCCCAGCCCTGCGCGGGTCTACGACTACTTCCTCGGCGGGTCGCACAACTTCGCCGCGGACCGCGCGCTGGCGGCCCGCATGGAGCAGGCCATGCCCGACATCGGGCACATCATGCGGGCCAACCGCGCGTTCCTGCGCCGCGCGGTCCGCGCGCTGGTCGACGCGGGCATCCGGCAGTTCCTCGACCTCGGCTCCGGCATCCCCACGGTCGGCAACGTGCACGAGGTCGCCGGCCAGGCCGCCCCGGACACCGTCGTCGCGTACGTCGACATCGACCCCGTGGCGTACAACCACAGCCGACGCCTCCTGGCCGACGACCCCCGGGCCGTGGTGCTGCACGCCGACCTCACCCGGCCCGACGCCGTCCTCGACGACCCGACACTGCACGACGTGCTCGACCTCGACCGGCCGGTCGCGGTACTGCTGGTCGGCGTGCTGCATCAGCTCGCCACCGACCCGGCGCCGATCATCGCCCGCTACCGCGACCGGCTCGCACCGGGCAGCTATCTCGCCCTGTCACACGCCTCCTCCGACGAACGTTCCGACGCGCTGGCGCTACGCGACACCTACAACCAGGGGTACGCCAACACCGCCCGGATGACCCTGCGCAGCCGGTCCGAGATCGAACGGCTCTTCACCGGCTACACCCTCATTCCGCCAGGGCTGGTGCAGCTGCCCGAGTGGCGGCCCGACTGGCCGGTCGACCCGGACGAGGACCCCCGCCGCTTCTCCACCTACTGCGGGGTGGGCCGGCTCGACTGACCAGCCGAACCGCCGGATCGTGACAGGCCAGCCTCAGCTCGTCGTGCGGGTGCGTCGCGCCGCGACGTAGCGGCGCATCTTCTCGGACGTTCCGCAGTCGTCCATGCTGCACCACCGGCGACTGCGGTTCTTGCTCTCGTCGTGGAAGAGAAAGCGACAGCCGCCGCATCCCTTGATCCGGTCCAGTGCGCCCGTGGTGAGGAGTTGGACCGCCGCGTGCACCACCGGCCGCAGCGGCCGGGCAAGGGTCAGGTCGTCCCGCCAGGTCCATCCGAACGTACGCCCTTGATCGAGTCGTGCGTGGCCGAGCGCGTCCGCTTCGTCGTCTCGCAGACGGGCCAGGACGGACCTGTCCGGGCTGCGATCGGCAGCGACTGCCCGGAACACGTCGTCGAGATCGTCGCGGATCCGCAGCGATCGGGCGAAGGCGGTCTGAGAGCCGGCCGGATCATCGTGTGACAGCCGGCGCAACGCCTCCGCCTCCGGCTCGCTGAGCGCACCCGCGTACACGCTCCAGGCAACCAGTTCGGGGTAGCCGGTCAGCACGTCGCCGTCCGGAGATCCGACGGGCGGACCGGTACGGGTGTTGACGAAATCCAGCGCGAGATTGCCGCCCACCAGGCGCACCCGCGTCACACCCTCGAGTGTTTCCATCGAAACTCACTTTACCAGTTGACCCGCATCGACGGGCACCGCTAGCGTGTTGCCACCATAAGCGGTTTTACTGGAAACAGGGGGTCTGATGAGACGCGGACGGGCACTGGGGGCGCTGATCGGCCTGTCCGGTGGGACGTTCCTCTACACCACCGCCGAGGCGCTGCCGATCGGGCTGCTGCTCCCGATGGCGGTGGACCTGGCCGTCTCGCCGCCGCAGGTGGGAATGCTCGTCACCGCGTACGGCGCAGTGGTGATGGTCGCCTCGGTCCCGTTGACGGCGCTGGTCCGCAGGGTCCCTCGCCGCCGGCTGCTGTCGGCGCTCCTGGCCGGCTTCGTCCTCAGCACCGCCGTCACGGCACTGACGAGCACCTTCGCGCTGCTCCTGTTCGCCAGGATGGTCACCGCAACGACCCATGCGCTGTTCTGGGCCGTGGTGGTGCCGGCTGCGGCTGAGCTGTTCCGGCCCGCACTACGCGGGCGGGTCGTCGCGGTCGTGTTCGCCGGCGGCACCGTCGCGTTGGCCCTGGGCGTACCCGCAGGCACCTGGCTGGGCGACCGCGCCGGGTGGCGCACCTCGTTCCTGGCGGTGGCCGGGCTCGGCGCGGTGGTGCTCGTCGTGGTGGCCACGCTGCTGCCCTCGACGCGGCCGGAAGACGGACACGCCGCCCGAGGTGCGACGCCCGACGCCCGACGCTTCTGGCTGCTGGTGGCGATTGCCGTCCTGGCGACCGCCGGCGCCATTGCCGCCTACACCTACGTCGCCCTCTTCGTCACCGAGGTCAGCGGATTCCCTGCGGCATCAGTCGGGGCCATCCTGTTCGTGCGTGGCATCGCCAGCGTGCTCGGCATTCTCGCCGTCGGCGCGCTGCTGGACCGCAGCCCGTGGCTCGCTCTCCGCACGACCGTCGCACTGCAATCGGCAGCACTGCTCGGCCTGTACACGTTCGGCCAACGGCCGTCGGTGTCCGTCGCCCTGATCGCACTGGCCGGACTGGCGTTCGCCGCGTTCACCGCGACGCTCGGCGGCCTCGTCCTGCAGGTGGCCCCCGGGCGCTCCGACCTCGCCGCCGCCACGGTCTCCGCCGCGGTCAACGTCGGCATCACCGCCGGCGCGTTCGTCGGCGGCCTGACCCTGCCCAGCCACGGTGTGCGCGCCACGGTGCTGATCGGCGCCCTGCTCGGCGTAGCCGCCCTGGTGCTGGCTCTCGGCGAACGAACCATCCGGCCCACGCTCCGCCTCAGCCTCGGTGCGGACTCTCGTCACGCAAGCGCCGGTGGGGGTACATCCAGTTCCTCGGCCAGCCGGCCCACCCGCGTCTAGGCCAGGGCTACCGGCGCCGCCGCCGGGGCGGGCCACGGCGGTCGACGCCGGAGCCGTCGGGGCTGAGCAACGGCATGTTCAGATGCATGACGCGTTCAGCATCATGATCAGGGCGTACGGACGGTCCCGCAGCACGTCCAGCCGCCGCTGCGAAGGCCGCGCCGTGTCCGTCGGCACCACCTCGGGTAGCCGGGCGCACCGCCCGCAGGCCCAGCGCGACCGGCTGCGCACCTGTCGCTGGCGCAGCTCGTTGACGCCGCGACGTGGTGCCGCCCCGGTCAGCTTGCCGGGATCGAGGCAGCCAGCAAGCTGGCGCCCAAGTCCCTCGCCACCCGATACCAGCAGCTCACGACAGAGATCACCGCGATCGAGCAGCACAACGCTCCTCGTCTCGTGGTACGTCGGTCGTGCGATCAGTCGACCCGCGGTCCGCCGGTACGTCCGCGTTTGAGCTCGAAGAAGCCGGGCGTGCCGGAGACCAGCAGTACCCCGTCCCACAGCCGGCCGGCCTCCTCGCCGCGCGGCACCGGGCTCACCACCGGGCCGAAGAACGCGTTGACCGTGCCGTCCGGCCCGGGCACGTGGATCGCCGGGGTGCCGAGGTCCTCCCCCACCGGGTCGAGCCCGTTGTGGTGGCTCGACCGGAGCGCGTCGTCGTGGTCGGTGGACTCGGCGGCCTCGGCGAAGGCGGGGTCGAGGTCCAGCTCGACCAGCGCGTCGCGGTACAGGTCGGGCCCGATCGGCGTCTTCTCATGGTGGATGCGGTTGCCGAACGCGGTGTACAGCTCCCGCAGCACCGGTATGCCGTACTTCTGCTCGACGGCGGTCAGCACCCGGACCGGGCCGAGGGTGTTCGACAGCCACCGTTCGTACCACGGCTCCAGCCCGTCGCGGCCCTGGTTGAGCAGCCACAGACTCATCACGTGGAAGCGCACCTCCACGTCCCGGACCCGCTCGACCTCCAGCAGCCACCGGGAGGTGTTCCAGGCCCACGGGCACTTCGGATCGAACCATATGTCAACGACGGTCATCGGAGGGTCCTCCTTTCCCACAGTCATTCAAGGCCCGGGAATTGGTGCGAGGAAGCACCGATTCTGACCGTTCTGATTGGGCCAATGTTGGGGCACCGCCGTGGACATCCACGTCGGCCTCGCCGGCCCCGGCGACCGTGCGTCGGGGATCTACCGGCAGCTGCTGGACGCGATCCTGGACGGCCGGCTGCGTCCCGGCGAACGGCTGCCACCCACCCGCGAGCTGGCCCGCCGGCTCGACGTCGCCCGGAACACGGTCCTCGTCGCCTACGCGCGACTGACCGCCGAGGGCCTGGCGGTCGCCCGGGCCGGCGCGGCGACCTTCGTGACCGACGAGCCGGCCGCCCGTGCGGCCCGACCGGCACCGGCCGCCGGGGTACGCCCCCGGGCGCTGCTGCACACCGAGGCCATGTGGGCCGGCTGGTGCCGGGCGGGCCGGCCCCCACCCCCTGGCTGTGGCTCCCCGTCAGCTTTATAGATCGTGTACCGACCGGACTTGCGGCAGCCCGTCCTCGGTCAGCACGATCGTCACCCGGGGGGTGTCCGGGAGAAGTGCGCCGGGGCCGTCCGACACGTCCACACGCGGGCCGCTCGGCGGGCACACCTCGGATCGAGGTCGGGGTTGGCCATCGGCTCAGTATTCGACGCCACCGCCGGGACCGCCCGCCGAGCACGACGACGGGCGACGCTCGCCGGCGCGACAGCCGGAGGAAGCGGCCCTCGATGCGCGGCGAGCGCGACGAGGGCCGCGGCCTGGCCGGGTGGCAGCGGACGGCGGGCGGTGGTCAGTCGGGCGGGGCCATCCGGCGACGCAGTTCCCGCTTGAGCACCTTGTGGCTCGGCCCGAGCGGCAGGTCGTCGACATACCGGACCTGCCGCGGGTACTTGTGCCGGCCCAGATGCTCCCGCGACCAGTCGATCATCTCCTGCTCGTCGGGCAGGCCCGGGCCGGCCGGGTCCGCCACCACCACCGCGCAGACCTCCTCGCCGTGACGCGGGTCGGGCACCCCGATCACCGCCACCTGGCCGACCGCCGGGTGCCCGGCAAGGACCTCCTCCACCTCGCGTGGGTAGACGTTGAAGCCACCCCGGATGATCATGTCCTTCTTCCGGTCGATGATGGTGATGAACCCGTCGGCGTCCTTGCGTCCCAGGTCACCGCTACGGAACCAGCCGTCCACCACCGCCTCCGCGGTCGCCTCGGGCCGCCCCAGGTAACCGGCGAAGACGTTGTGCCCCCGGATGACGATCTCGCCGAGCTCTCCGGTCGGCAGCAGCTCGATCCGCTCGTCCACCTCCGCGCGGGCGATCTCCACCTCCACGCCCCACACCGGGTGCCCGATGGTCCCGGCGCGGGTGCCGAAGTGCGGCTGGTTGGTGGTGGCGGTGGGTGAGGTCTCGGAGAGCCCATACCCTTCGAAGACCGTCGTCTGGAAGGCGGCGTGGAACCGTTCCAGCACGGCCACCGGCAGCGACGCCCCGCCGGAGACGCAGAGCCGCAGCCGGGGCAGGTCGTCCCGGTCCCGGGCGGCATCGAGCAGCGCCACGTACATGGTGGGCACGCCGTGGAAGACGTCCACCCCCTCACGCAGCATCAGGTCGATGGCGGCCGGCCCGGTGAACCGGCTCAGCAGCACCAGCGTCGCGCCGATCCGGAAGGTGCCGTTCATCGCCACCGTCTGGCCGAAGCTGTGGAACAGCGGCAGGCAGCCGAGCACTACGTCCGTCCTGCGCGCGTCGTTGGCGTCGAAGACGTTCACGGTGGCGTTCATGACCAGGTTGAGGTGGGTGAGCACGGCGCCCTTGGGCACCCCGGTGGTGCCGCTGGTGTAGAGCACCACCGCCGGGTCCTCCGCCGACCGGGTGACGTACGACGGCAGCGGTGGCAGCGGGTGGCTCAGCTCCTCCAGGCGGGGCGCGACCGCGCCGGCGGCCGCCGGCCCGACGGTCACCAGCGGCACGCCGGCCGCCGCCGCGGCGGCGGCGCCCAGGGCGAGCTGGGAGCTGTGGCACACCAGCAGCTTCGTGCCGCTGTCGGTCAGCACGTGCGCCGCTTCGTCCACGGTCAGCAGCAGGTGCACCGGGACGAGCACCGCGCCGGCGGCGAGGGCCCCGTAGTAGACCCGGGGGAAGTCCACCACGTTCGGGGCCAGCAGGGCCACCTTGTCGCCGGGGCCGACCCCCCGCTCGCGCAGCCCGGCGGCGTAGCTGCGCGCCTCCAGCCACAGCTCGGCGTACGTCACCCTGGTGTCGCCGTCGACCACGGCGACGGTGTCGGCATGCCGGCGGGCGGACTCGGCCAGCACCATGGCCAGCGACAGCGCGGTCATCGGGCCACGCCCCGCACCAGGCGGCTGACCGTCTCGGCGACGCAGACCGGCTTGCCGCCGGCGTCGCTCTCCACGGTGACCGCGGTGACCACCTGCACGCCGCCGTCCACGGGTGACACCTCCGCCAGGGTCGCGGTGGCGCGGACCGCGCTGCCGACCCGGAGCGGGGCCGGGAAGCGCACCCGGTTGAGGCCGTAGTTGACCCCCATGGCCACCCCCTCGACCCGGTAAAGACCACCGGCCAGCGCCGGCAGCAGGGACAACGTGAGGTAGCCGTGCGCGATGGTGCCGCCGAACGGGCCGGCCGCGGCCCGTCGCGGGTCGATGTGGATCCACTGGCGGTCGTCGGTGGCGTCGGCGAACCGGTCGACCCGTTGCTGGTCGATCCGGAACCAGGGGCCGGGGCCCAGGGTCTCGCCGGTCGCCTCGGCCAACTCCTCGATGGACGCGAAGACCCTCATGCCAGGTGCCCTCCCAGCTTCGTGTAGCCGCGCAGCAGGTCGCGGGAGATGATCAGCCGCTGCATCTCGTCGGTGCCCTCGAAGATCCGGTAGAGCCGGACCTGCCGGTACCAGCGCTCGATCGGCAGCTCGCGGGTGTAGCCCATGCCGCCGTGGATCTGCAGGACGCGGTCGACCACCCGATTGACCATGCCCGCGCCGTAAAGCTTCGCCATCGAGGAGGCGTGCCGCGGGTCCATGCCCTGCTCGACGGTCCAGGCGGCGCGCAGGATGAGCCAGCGGGCCGCCTCCAGCTCGGTCTCCGAGTCGGCGATCATCCACTGGATGGCCTGGTTGGTGCCGATCTTCGCGCCGAAGGTCTCCCGGGTGTTGGCGTAGTCGATGGCCATCGACAACGCCCGCTCGGCGATGCCGACGGCGTGCGACGGGATGATGTAGCGGCCCTTGCCGATCCACTCCATGCCGAGGCTGAAGCCCTGCCCGGGCTCGCCGAGGATGTTGCGGCCGGGCACCCGGACGTCGTCGAAGACCAGCGAGGCGGGGCCACCTTCGCCCATCGTCTGGATGAACTCCGAGCGCCAGCCCATCGACCGGTCCACCAGGAACGCGGTGGCGCCGCCGCGGCGGGCCCCCTTCTCCCGGTCGGTCACCGCGATCACGATGGCGAAGTCGGCGTCGTGACCGCCGGTGATGAAGGTCTTCTCGCCGTCGAGGACCCAGTCGTCGCCGTCGCGGCGGGCGCTGAGCTTGATGTTGGCCGCGTCGGAGCCGGCGCCGGGCTCGGTGATCGCGAAGCAGCTGCGCCGCTCCCCCTCGATGGTCGGGACCAGGTACTCGCGCTTCTGCTCGTCATTGGCGTGGAACAGGATGTTGTCCGCCTCGCCGCCGAACCGGAACGGCACGAACGAGCGGCCGAGTTCGGTCCAGATCAGGGACTGGGTGACGGCCGGCAGGTCCATGCCGCCGTACTCCTCCGGGGTGGCCAGCCCCCAGAACCCGAACTTGCGCGCCTTGAGCTGCAACTCGCGCAGCTCGCTGTGCTCCAGTCCGGGCCGGTGCGCCCGTTCCCGCCGCAGCAGCTCCTGCTCCAGCGGCATGACCTCCCTGGTGATGAAGTCGCGGGCGGTGTCGCGAATCGCCCGCTCGGTGTCGGAAAGCGCGAAGTCCATGTCCCCTCCGGGTGCTGGTCCGCCGGCGCGCCTAGCGCGCGCCGCCGTTGACGTACAGGGTCTGTCCGCTGACGTACGACGCGTCGTCGCTGGCCAGGAAGGCGATCACCGAAGCGATCTCGGTCGGCTGGGCGACCCGGCGCAGCGGGGTGTGCTCGGCGACCGTCCGCTGATGCTCCTCCGGGCTGCTGCCGACCCGCTGCGCGGTGGCGGCGGTCATCGCGGTGGCCACGTAGCCCGGGGCGACGGCGTTGACCGTGACGTTGTACGGGCCGAGTTCGATGGCGAGGGTGGCCGTCAGGCCCTGCACCCCCGCCTTGGCCGCCGCGTAGTTGACCTGGCCCCGGTTGCCGAGGGCGGAGCGGCTGCTGAGGTTGACTATCCGGCCGTAGCGGGCCGCGACCATGTGCTGTTGGGCGGCCTGGCAGCAGAGGAACATGCTGGTCAGGTTGGTGGTCAGCACCGCCTCCCAGTGTGGCAGGGGCATCTTGAACAGCAGGTCGTCGCGGGTGATGCCGGCGTTGTTCACCAGCACGTGCAACCCGCCGTACGCCTGCACCACCCGGTCGGTCATCGCGGCCACCGCCGCGGGGTCGGTCACGTCGCAGCCGATGCCGACGGCCCGGCCGCCGGCCGCGGTGATCTCGTCGGCGACCGCCCGGCTGCGGTCCTCGTCGAGGTCGACCACGGCGACGGCGGCGCCCTCGGCGGCCAGCCGGTGCGCGGTCGCCGCGCCGATGCCCTGCCCGGCGCCGGTGACGACGGCCACCCGGTCGGCGAATCTGGTCACGGTTCTCCCCTTTGCTAGAAGGCGTTGACGCCGGTGAGCGCGCGCCCGATGAGCAGCTGCTGGATCTGGCTGGTGCCCTCGTAGAGGGTGGCGACCCGAGCGTCGCGCAGGTACTTGCCGACCGGGTACTCGTCGATGTAGCCGTACCCGCCGAAGACCTGAACGGCGTTGTTGGCCGCCCGGACCGCTGCCTCGCTGGCGAAGAGCTTGGCCATCGAGGCCTCGGTGGCGAACGCCTCGCCCCGGTCCACGAGGTCGGCCACCCGCCACACCAGCAGCCGGGCGGCGGCGGTGTCCACGGCGATGGCGGCGAGCAACTGCTGCACCAGCTGGTGCCCGGCGATCGGCTTGCCGAACTGGGTGCGCTGCCCGGCGTAGCCGACCGCCGCGTCGAGGCAGCCCTGGGCGATGCCGACGCAGCCGGCGGCCACCGACATCCGGCCCTTGGCCAGGGTGGCCAGGGCCAGCCGGAACCCGCCGCCGGCCGGGCCGAGACGCGCCGAGTCGGGCACCCGGACGGCGTCGAAGCGCAGCTCACCGGTTGCCTGCCCGCGCAGCCCGAGCTTGCCGTGGATCTCCCTCCGGGTGAGCCCGGCGACGTCGGTGGGCACCAGGAACGCGCTGATGCCCCGGTGTCCGGGTCCGCCGGTGCGGGCGAAGAGCAGGACCACGTCGGCCACGGTGCCGTTGGTGATGAACGTCTTCGCGCCGGTGATCAGCCAGTCGCCGCCGTCGCGGCTCGCCCGGGTGGTCAGCGCGGCCGCGTCCGAGCCGCTGTCCGGTTCGGTCAGGGCGAAGCAGCCGAGCGCGCTGCCGGCGCAGAGCCGGGGCAGCCACTCGGCCCGCTGCGCGGCGGACCCGTGCGCGGCGATGGCCTTGGCGACCAGCCCGAGCGACACCGAGACGATGCCCCGGACGGCGGAGTCGCCCCGGCCGAGCTCCTCCAGCACCAGGCAGTAGGAGAGGTGGTCGCCGCCGGACCCGCCGTCTTCCTCGGGGATGGTCAGCCCGAGGAAGCCCAGCCGGCCGAGCTTGTCCACGATCTCCGGGTCGACCGACTCGCGCCGGTCCCAGGCCGCGGCGTGCGGAACCACCTCACGGTCGACGAACTCGGCGGCGAGCTGACGAACCGCCGCCTGCTCCGCGGAGAGCTGAAGGTCCATGCGGCATAAACTAGCGCTGCAAGTTTAAGTACGTCCAGACCCGGCTGTGGCAGAGTTGCCGCGGACCGACGAGGGAGCGAGGGAGGCGCGGATGCCCCGGCCGAGGCAGGCGCTGCTCAGCCGGCAACGGATCGTCGATGCCGCCGCCGCGCTGATCGACGCGGACGGGCTGGAGGCGTTCTCCACCCGCCGGCTCGCTGCCGAACTCGGCGTACGCGGGCCCTCGCTCTACAACCACTTCGCCACCAAGGACGAGATTCTCGACGCGGTGGCCGACAGCGTCGCCGCCCAGGTGGACGTCTCCTTCTTCGGGCGCCTCGACTGGCGCGAGGCGCTGCGCCGGTGGGGGCACTCGTATCGGGCGGCACTGGCCGCGCACCCGAACATCGTGCCGTACCTGGCCCGCGGGCCGGGCCGGCGGCCGGCGGCGCTGGCGATGGCCGACGCGGTCTACGGCGGGCTCGTCGCTGCCGGCTGGCCGCCCGCGCGCGCGACGCACATCGGCGCGCTGATGCGCTACTTCGTGGCGGGCTCCGCGCTCGGATCGTTCGCCCGTGGCTTCGTCGAGGACCCTGGGTTGTACGGGGAGCGGTATCCGCACCTGACCCAGGCGCACCGGCTCGCCGAGCATCAGCAACGGGTGGACGAGGGCGCCTTCGCGCTCGGCCTCGACGCACTCATCCATGGGCTCTCCCGCACCTACGAGGAGCACATCGGGCCGCTACCACCCCTCCCGCCAGCCGATCGGGGGCACTAGAGTAAAAACTTGCAGCGCTAGTTTTCGACCGTCGTGAAGGGCGCGATGGATCTCGCACGAACCGACATCTTTCTCGACGGAGCGTGGGTCGCCCCCTCCTGCGCGCAGAGCATCGCGGTGCACAACCCGGCGACCGAGGAGGTGCTGGCGAGCGTGCCGGCCGGCACGGCGGCCGACGTCGACCGCGCCGTCACGGCCGCCCGCGCCGCCTTTCCGGGCTGGGCCGAACGATTCACCAAGCGTTCCCGCACGTCACGCACGCCATCCCAAGATCAGGCCGTGTAGTCGACGGCATGCCGTCCACCATCCCGCACGACGTGTGGTCCCCACCCGGTCCCCCGGCGCTGACGCGCTTGGCGACCGAGCGCCTCGGGTCGGCCCGAGGCAAAGTGCCGCATTGGTTCGACGAAGGGCTGGCCGTACTCACCTCCGACGACTCCCGCTATCTGAAGCCCTCCTCTGAGGGGGACCGGTGCCGCCTGCCGTACGAGCAGGCCTCGCCGATCGTCGACTCGGATTGGCGAGCCATGACCGCGGGCGGCGTGGACCGACCGTACTTACAGGCGGCCTGCGTGGTGAGTCGCTGGACCAGCGCTCACGGCGGACCCGCCGCCGTGCTGGACCTCATAGCCCGGCTCCGCGACGGCGCAGACTTCCAAACCACAGTGGCCGTCCCGCGTTGACTACCCCAGGCCTCATCCTCAGGCGGCCGGGGCGTGCGGCCCGTTTCGGGCCGTCTTGAGGACCTGAAGGACGTCTCGAATCCCCTGAGCGACGGGGGCCGAGGTCCGGCTGGTTCAGCTGGAGAGCTCCGATGTTGTGGGGATGAGCGATGCCAGCGGCGGCGGTGGCCAGAGTTCTGCGGGCCCGGCGATAGTCGCGTTCAGCCGGCCGTTGAAGCTTGACCGGTGGTCAAGGAGCACTACCGGACGGCGCACTTGACCGGCGTGGTCCCCAGGAAGCAAGCAAGGCCAGCCCCATGTTTCGGACCAGCCTTCTAAACTTCGTTTCAGCCGAGCCGAGCGCTGATCCCAGTGCTGCCGTGCGGCAGGATGGCGACCGCGGCCTTGAAGCATCCGTGTGCATCAGCTGACGTCTGACGTTCGATACACCGCCGAGTGTTTCGACGCTGGCCGTACGTCAGAATCGGATCGTGTACGAACGAGTGGCACGGCGGGCGCGCGGGCTGCCGCCGATAGCGGTGGACGCCGGGCTGGTGGTTGTCGCGTTGGTCGCCCAGCTTGCCCCGTTCGTGTCCGGCGGCCGAGATTGGCCGATCGCCGCGTACTTCATCTGTGTTGCCGTGTCGCTGCCGGTGATCTGGCGGCGGAGGGCACCGTTCGCCGTCCTCATGGTGAGCGAGCTTGCCGCCGCCGCGTACACGTTCGTCCCGGACGGGCCGCGCCAGCCCCTCTGGTATGGAGCGCTGATCGCCATGTTCACTGTCGCCGCGCAAGCGCCCCGCTGGCAACGGGTCAGCGCCGTCGTGATCATCGCGTGGGGTGCGTTCATTCTCACCGGCTCGTTCGAGACCGCTGCCCGGGGAGCGCTGCTGTGGACGACCGCGTATGCGATGGGCCGTGCTTGGGCGAACCGACAGGAGTACGTACGGACGCTTCAGGAGCGCGCCCGGCACCTCGAACGCGAGCGGGAGCTGGAGGCCGAGCGGGAACGGTCCCGGATCGCGCGGAACATGCACGACATCCTGGCCCACGCGGTGAGCATCACGATCGCGCAGGCGGAGGCAGGGCCGGTGGCGATGAAGCACGGCCCTGCTCGTACAGAGGCAGCGTTCGAGGCGATTGCCACGGCGGGCCGGGACGCCATGGCCCAGTTGCGCCGGATCCTCGGCGTCCTTGACGCCGGTGGCGAGAGCGCGCGCACCCCGCAGCCGACGCTCGCTGGGATCCCGGGCCTCGTCGACACGGTCTCCCGGGTCGGCTCCACGTCGGTCACGCTGATCGTCTCCGGACGGCCCGGTACCGTAACGCCCGACGCCGAGGTCGCGGCGTATCGGATCGTCCAGGAGGCGCTGACCAACGTGCTCAAACACGCGGGGGCGAAGACGGTGACGGTGACGCTCGACTGGCGTGACGGCGAACTCGTCATCACCGTGGCCGACGACGGCCGAGGGCCCCAGACCGACGGCCGAGGACAAGGGCTCATCGGCATGCGGGAACGCGCCGCGTCCTGCGGTGGGTCCGCGTCGGTCGGCCCGGTGCCCGGAGGCAAGGGCTTCCAGGTGCAGGCGAGGTTGCCCGGCGCGGCGGCGGAGGTCGCGCGATGAGCATCCGCATCGTGGTCGCCGACGACCAGGAGCTCGTGCGGGGCGCCTTCGCGGCGATCCTCGACGCCGAGCCCGACATGGAGGTCGTCGCCGAGGCCGCTGACGGCGCCGAGGCGGTGGCCGCCGTTCACGAGCACACCCCCGACGTCCTGGTGCTCGACATCCAAATGCCGGGGATGGACGGCATCGAGGCCGCCCAGCGGCTGAGCGGCGCAACCGTACGGGTGCTCATGCTGACGACATTCGGGCAGGACGACTACGTGTACGACGCGCTGCGCGCCGGAGCGAGCGGCTTCCTGCTCAAGGACGTCCGCCGCGCCGAACTGGTCCACGCGGTCCGGGTCGTCGCCGCTGGTGAGTCGCTGCTCGCCCCAGCGGTCACCACTCGGCTGATCGAGACGGCGGTCCGCAGGCCGGCGCCGCCGCCCAACTCCTGGACCGGCCTGGACCGGCTCACCCCGCGGGAGCGCGAGACGCTGCAGCTCCTCGGCCGGGGACTGACCAATGCCGAGATCGCGGCCGGACTGGTGGTCAGCGAGCACACCGTCAAGACGCATGTCAGCAGTGTGCTCGCCAAGCTCGGCCTGCGGGACCGGGCACAGGCGGTCGTGGCCGCGTACGAGTCCGGTCTCGTCGTCGCCGGCGAGCCGCCTCCCTCTGTGGAGTGAGACCAGAACCGCTCGCGCGACCCAGGTAGGTCCGTTCGCGGCGGCGATGGCTGCGCACGCCGGTTCTTCGATGATCGTCCGATGATCGCACGCACTGTCCGGATCCTGAGCCTGGTGCTCGTCGCCATCGCACTGACCGGCGTACCGTCAGCCGCCGCCCCACCGCCGGCTCCGGTCCCGGCCGACCTGACCACGACCGACGTCGGAATTCCTACGGCCGGCGGAAAGACCCTTGCCGGTACGGTCTTCGCGCCTCGCGCCGCGTCCGGTCCGCTGCCCGGACTGGTGCTGGTGCACGGCTCCGGCACCGGCAAGCGGGCAAGCGTCACCCCGGAGGCGATCGCCTTCGCGCGACAGGGGATCGCCGTTCTCGCGTACGACAAACGCCCGCTCGACAACCCGGTGTACTCGCTGCTCGCCGACGACGTCGTCGCCGCGGTCGGCGTTCTGCGAAAGCAACCTGGGGTGAAGCCGAACGCCGTCGGGCTCTGGGGGATCAGCGAGGGCGGCTGGGTCATGCCCATCGCCGCGAGCCGATCGAAGGACATCGCCTTCCTCGTCCTCGCCTCCGCCCCGGCCCTGTCACCGGTGCGCGTCCAGAACTGGAACATGCGCAACAAGCTGGCTGGTGCCGGGGTCTCCGGCGCGCTCACCGACACGCTGTCCAACAAGTTCTACCGGCTCGCGGACGACGCAGGACTGTTCGCCGAGGCCGACTATGAGCCACGGCCGGCGCTGTCCGCCGTCACGCAGCCGGTCCTCGCCGTGTACGGAACGGCCGACACGCAAGTGCCGCCCGCCGAGAGCGTCGCTGTGTTGCGCCAGACGATCCGCTCACCGCTGACCGTCCGGTTCATCCCCAGCGCAGGACACACCTTGCGAGTCCTCGACGACACCGGCATGTTCACCAACGAACTGTTCCCGTCGTACCCGGGGATCGTCGGCGACTGGGTCCGTGCGGTCGGCGCCGGCACCATTCCGCCGCCGCACGTCGATCAGCCCCGGCGCAGCAGGCGAACAGCGTCGCACTGACCCCCTCGGCATGGTGGGAGTCCTGGCCCGCACAGCTCATCGCCCTCGTCGTGCTACTGACCGGCTTCCTGTCCTACCCGATCGTCGCTCTTGTCCGGCGAGTGCCCCGCCGTGCGGTAACCGCCGCTCGTCCCGCCCGGCTCCTCGCCGCCGCGGGCGCCACTGCGGTCATCGGCTTCGTCGCATACTTCGTCACCGTGGCCGACAGCGCGAACTGGAAGGGCATCTCGCCGGGCCCGATGGTGGGTGGTCGACCCGTGTTCTGGCTGGCGCTCCAGGCCGTCGCGCTCCTAACCGTCATCACCACCGCCGTGACGATCCACGCATGGCGTACTTCCACCGTCGACCGTCTGCGCCGAGGCTTCCTGCTCGTGGCCGGCGTCCTCTTCCTCCCCTGGGCCCTGTACTGGGGCCTCCTGCTCCCCTGACCCTCTGGAAAGGCCACCTTGTGCGCACCCGCATCACCGCACTTGCCTGTCTAGCCATGGCGCTCGTACCGCTGGCCGCCTGCGACGAGCAGCAGCAGACCGAGACGCGCGCGTACGACCTCACCGACAAGGTTGACGCCCTCGCCGTCAGCAGCCTCGGCGGCCGGATCACCGTCACGGCCGGCTCCGGCGGCACCGTGCACGTCACCGAGACCATCCGGTACACCGGCGAGAAACCAGTACCGCAGCACAACGTCGTTGGGTCGGATCTCACGTGCACGTCGGGCTGCCAGGGCCACCGAGGCAGCTGCAGCGTCGACTACCACCTCGAGGTGCCGGCCACGTTCAAGGCCACGCTTGACAGTGCCGGCGGCACCATCTCCGTCACCGGCCTGTCCGGCGAGCTGAACCTGACGTCCGGCGGCGGAGCGGTCGACGCGAGCGGAATCACCCCGGCCACCATCACGGCCCGGACCGGCGGCGGCGCCATCCAGCTCACGTTCACCAAGCCGCCCGAGTCCGTCCGCGTGGACAGTAGCGGTGGTGACGTCACGCTCCGGCTACCCCGCGACCGCTACAGCATCGACGCGCAGGGCTCCGGCGGCACAACCACCGTCGAGATCCCCACCGACGCTGCCTCCGCGCACAGGATCGGTGTCCACTCCGGCGGCGGCGACATCCTCGTCACCGCACCCGAGTGAACACCGCCCGCAGCAGACGGTCCACAACGGCACGGAACGCTCACCGGATCAGACCGACGTAGCGGACCTGGTCTGACGCTGCCTGCCCGCAGGACCCGGGTGCGTGATCATGACCGGGCCAGCCGCGCGCTCGAAGCCGCCATGGCCGCGTGCCCTAAGGCAGTGCGGGTCGAGGCGTCCCGGCCGGCGCACGAGCAAACGCGGCCGTCGACGCGGCACCGCGTGGACGCGATCGACCGCGTCTGATGGGCGCGCACGCACCAGCGGACCAGCCGGTCGCGGTCGTCGTGGACGTTGTCGGTTCGCAACCATGCGGTGTCGCCAGGCGGTATAGCTCGCGAGCCCGTTTCAGCCACGTCTGATCGATTGGGACGAAACTCTGGCGGGAATCTCCGGGACACGTCTCTCCTTAACGAGCGACGATCCTGACGAGTCAACCAAGCCGGCTCCACCCAGCCCGGGGAACATCAGAACTCGGGGCGGTTCAGTCAGGAGTGTCCTCGGGTCGGTGCCGTTGCGGACGATGCCCGACCCGGCGCCGTCGGTTTCGTGTTTGGCATAGCAGAGGTGATCGGTCATCTCCTCGTTCAACGCGGTCTCCAAGACCGTCTTGGTCAACTGCCTGACGGCAGGGCTCGGCGTACCGCGGCGGGCCTCAATGGATGGTCCGGGCGGTCACGCCAGGGCGTAGCGGCGCACTCCATCGACGTCGGCAGCCTTCAGCCGCCCCTGCGCCACGAGCAGATCGAGGTGGGCGGCCGTCTCGGTGACGGCGAGCATCTGGTTGAACAGGTCCAGGTCGGCAAAGCGACGCTCACGCCTGGTCCAGGTCAGTCGACCCGCGGCCTCGTAAGCCGTCATCGCGTCACGCACGACTCCGCACGCCTGGTCGAGTCGCTTCGCGTGGTGGTGCAGGAGCTCGTCGACGCGCGCGTGGACACTCGGGCCGACCGGGCCGTGCGCCGGCAGCAGCCGCTGGTCGGGCAGAGACCGGACCAACCGCAACGAATCCAGGTAGTCCCCGAGTGGCAGCGCCGCGGCCGCCGCCTCGAAGCCGATGGACGGTGTGATGTGGGGAAGAACATGGTCGCCGGTGAACATCAGCTCCGCGTCGCGATCGACGAAGACGACGTGCCCACGGGTGTGTCCAGGGGTCGCCACCACCCGCAGGGTCCTGGTCGGCAGGACGACGTCGGTCCCCCCGGCCAACCAGTCGTCCGGCGCCGCCCAGTCCGTCGGGTCATGCGGCGCCGACTCGGCCCGCGCCCGCAGCGCTTCGACGATCTCGCCCGCACCGCATCGCATCAGCGCCTGCCAGTGTTCGGACATCGGCCGGTGGCCCGGAGTCGACAGCTCGCGGATAGAGGGTTCCTCGCCCTCGCCGAGGCTCACTGTCGTGCCGAACTCGCGCCGTACGGCCACCGCCATCGCGTAGTGGTCGCGGTGCACGTGCGTCACGAGGAACCGACGGACATCCGCAAGGCCCGCGCCCAGGGCAGCCAGGGCGGCGTCCAATGTCTGTCGGGCCGCCGTGATGGCCCAACCCGAGTCGACCAGCACGAGGCCGTCGTCACCCGCCAGGGCGTACACGTTCACCGATCGCAGGCCGTCCTGCGGTAACGGCAGGGGAATGCGGTACACCCCGGCGGCCACCTCGAACACGCCCGGACGTGTCCAGTCCGACGTCACATCATCGGGCTCGACCCGCATCTCTGCTGCTGCCGCCACCATCCGCCGTCCTCCGTCCACTGCATGACCGACACGACTGTGTCACTTGCGTTTGCGGATCTCCTCGGCGGCCTGCGGGACGACCTTGAACAGGTCGCCGACCACGCCGTAGTCGGCCAGCTCGAAGATCGGCGCCTCGGCGT
>NZ_JBXUOV010000086.1:0-23974 GCF_057196585.1 Micromonospora sp. ATLC20 | reverse complement strand
CAAGCAGCGTCAGCGACGCGTCGGCCGCCGACGGCAGACGCAGGCCGGCCGCGGAGCACGCGACACCGAGCAGCGACGCCAGGATCACCGGATTGCGTACGGGCAGGGAGGCGACCCGGCGAACCCGCACCCGCCCGGCCGGGTCGCTGCGCCGGTCCAGGGCGACCACGATCACGGGCGCCACCACCAGCACCTGCAGCAGCACCACCACCGCCAGGAACGACACGTCGCCGAGAACCTGCGTGGCGATCGGGATGCCGAGGTTCGCCGAGTTCACGTACCCGGCGGCCATGCCCCAGATCGGCCGTTCCCCGGGCTCGCGACCGAACAGCCGGCTCGCGCCGGCCCACCCGAACCCGACGACCGCGACGGTGCTCACCCCGAAGGCGAGCAGCGAACGGCCGGCGAACCCGGACAGCGGCATCCGGGCCAGGGCCAGGAACAGGGCTGCCGGCATCGCGAGCTGGAACACGAACCGGCCGAGCACCGACGCCGCCGCCTCGCCCAGCAGGCCCCAGCGGCAGGCCGCGTAACCCACCGCGGTGAGGATCCAGATCGGTACGAACGCCGCCACCAGGCTCATGCGTCGCGCCACGTCAGGGGCCGGCGGGCGTCCGGAGCGTACGAGCCGAGGAGCCGGGCGACGATCTCCACCTGGGCGAGGCTGTCATGGGCCTGCCGCAGGGTGAGCACGGTTCCGTGACACTCCACCGCACTCTCGCCGGTCGTCAGACACACCGACGCGTCCACGGTGCTTACCGGGTGGCCGACGGGCAGCCGAGGGCCGTCCACGCGTACATCGATCGGGAAGCCACGCGTCCAGCCTCGCATCCCGTCCGGACCTCGACCGGCACGGCCTGGTCCTGCGGCGGCTGTCGTGCGGTCAACCGGCGTAGCGGGGCTCGCTGATCCGGCGGCGGAACTCCGCGTGGGCGGTCTGGAAGACGTCGTTGAGCCGTTCGAGTTCGGACTCGGTGGGTTCTCGCCGCAGTGCCACGTCGATTTTGAAGTCGCCGTCGACGATCGCCACGTCGAGGCGGTCGAGCAGGTCCGCAGGGAGCCTGGTGATGACGAACCCACGGAACGCGTCGGCGATCGTGCCCGCCATGTCGCCGCATCCGCAGGTGCGGCCATCCAGAACCGCACCGAGGTGGCTGCGGCCGATGATCGCGTCCGGGTGTACGGGATCCATGACGGTCAGGCCCTCCTCCAGGACCGTGCGGGCCTCCGACAGCCGTGCCTCATGCTGAAGGAACAGTCCGAGGGCGATGCAGGCCCGCCCGACCATCTCATGGTCGGCGCCGCGGCGCGCCTGGTTCACTGCCTCGGTCAGCCGTTGCTCCGCCAGGTCCACCTGGCCGGCCTCCTTCAGCGCCAGACCCCAGTTGCGCAGCACCTGACTCCGCAGCTCCGGACGACCGATGCGCTCCGCCCTCGCGTACGACGACGCGTACGTGCCCAGCGCCGCCTGGGCGTCGCCGACTTCGCCCTGCGCCACAGCCAAGCCGAGCGCCGCCATCAGCGCCTCCTCCTGCCGGCCCTGCCGGTCGTACGAAGCGAGCACGCGCTCGATCGCGTCGACCCGCCCCACCTGGTCACCGAGATCACGGCCGAGGTTCGCCAGTGCGGACAAGGCATTGAGCGTCGCCTGGTGGTCGATGCCGAGCCGCTCCTCCAACGCGGCGACCAGGGAGGTGAGCAGGGGCCTGGTTGCCGGGTCGTCGTGGTCCAGCATCTGAATGACGACTCGTCCGATCTCCTCGACGACCTGGTCCGGCAGCTGGTCCAGGCCCACGAAGAGCGGCTCGCCGGTGCCACCGGCGTGCACAATCGCTGCTCGCAGCGCCAACGCGGAGGCCACCCGCTCGTGCCCGTTACGCCACAGGTTGGCCACCGCCTCCTCGACGACCTGCCGGGCACCTGCGACGTCGCCACGCTGCCGCAGCAGGTCTGCCAGTGGCTCAAGACCGAACGCGTACCCGGCGTGCTCGCGGCCGTAGAAGGCGAGCCGCTCCTGCACCCCCAGGCGCAACTCCGTCTCGGCCTCGTCGAACCGTCCGGCCATGCGCAGCGCCAAGCCCAGATTGAGTCGGCAGGTCAACTGCTCCTTGCGGGACTCGTGATCCCGCGGCGTCGCGGAGACGGCACGCCGGTAGCACTCGATCGCGCGGTCGAGCTGATCGGCGTTGAGCAGCACATTGCCGAGGTCGCACTGGGCCGAGGCCCATTCCGGGCTGCCGTGACCGTGTTTGTCAGTAACGGCCTGCAGCTCGCGCGTCATGAGGTTCTCGGCATCACCCATACGGCCCTCCCGCAACAGCGCGAAGGCCACCTCGACCGCAGTGGGGGGTGTCGTCACGAGCCGCAGTCTAGGTCCACCTACTGATGTCCCGCGTACCCCCCGAAGACCTCGAGCGAGGCAGGAACGACGCCACCAACCTCCGCATCTAGCCGATAGGCGGATGATGTCCCGGTCGGGTGCTCGAAGGAATGCCTAGCCCGCCGGGGCGTCGGCCCGTTGAACGTCGCCGAGCAGCAGGCGGGCACCTTGGCGGACAACGTTCCAGTCGGTCTTCGGGGAGCGATCGAGGTTCTTGGCAAACCAGTGCCGCCGGTCTTCGTGTTCCCGCCGCAGATGGACGACGTCAAGGTCCACGCCAGGTAGCCCGCCACGGCGTTCCAGCTCCTCGACCCGCTGCCCCATGGCGTCCATCAGCTCGCGGTTGAGGATGTGCACGGCCTCAAGGTAAGCGGTGGTCGGGACGCTTCTTCGGACTGCGGGGTCGGCGGTGAAACCGATCTCGCCGTCGTCCTCGTGCCGCCAATCCATGGTGATCTCGTCGCGATCGCCACGGATGGCACGCCAGAATCGGAGCTTGGGAGGATTGCGCAGGTAACCGAAATCCAGGTGATGCTCGCCGTGCCAGATCGCGGCCGTGACGACTGGATGGTCGGGCACGTCCGCGTTCCCGTCGTCGGTCTGTCCCTCATCCGGTTCGGCCACGAACTCGAGAGGGTCACACGTCCACTGCTCGGGGTGGGAGGCGATGAACGACTGCAGATCGTCGGGCACCGGCTCCAGCACCTCGGGTGTAAGGGCAATGACGTCTTCCCAGAGCCGGGCCAGGTAGTACTCGACGTAGGGATGCGGATGAACCTCCCGGGCGCCGCGCAGCAGCTCCTGCCCGCCTGCTTCGAGCCAGTACCAGCCCTCGGTGAGCCCGAACCAGTGGAGCCTCGGCTGGCCCCTGCCCCACGGCGACACCTCGTCGAGTGGGTACAGCTCGAACCGGAACCTGATCATCGAAGCAGTATCCAGTAACGTCACTGCGCGTATTCGGCATGAAGTTCGGCGTACGGCCGGCGTCGGTCGGGGTGGCGGCGGGTTCTGCCCATGCCGATCTCGGCGCAACAGTGCGTGCCTGGCATGCGAGCGCGATGGGCGGGGCACTCCTCGGCCAGGGCACGGACCTGGTCGGCTTCCAACTCGAACGCTTCGCGGCTGCCGGTGAGCACCAACGTGTCGGCGGCGATGTCCCACCGCAGATGATCGCGGAACTCTTGATACCGGACTCGCCGGTGATCATCGGTCGACCGCGCCGGCCACGCCTCGCCAGGTAGGACGACGGTGTGTGGCCGACCCGTCCCCAACCGGGAACGGACCTGCTTCCACCGCGACGGCGGGAACGCGAGGCGGTGATGCAGCAACACCAGGTCGAGCGGGCGCCCCCAACCGTGATGGTCAGGAACTGTCGCGCGACGTAGGGGAAGATAGACGATCGTGTGCGGCGACCGGGCAGCCAGCCCCCACGCCAGCGCGAGCAGCATCGCTGTTTCCTTGTCGAGGCAGAACTGGGCTCCAAGACGGCCCTCGTACAGACCGGCGAACCCCGGCGGCTTTGCCGGCCGCATGACCCGGTACCGACCGCGCCCGAGGTGAACGGTACTGACCATCACCGGCCATTCGTGTCCGCCCAACCGTCGACCCACTTCAGCAACGCCCTTCGGCCCTCGTCGTATCACCGTCCGGCAAGCATTGTCACCGGGCCCGGCACGACACGGCGACAGAGTTGTCTGTGTGGCGCACCAACTGCGCCCCCATCTTCGGCAGCTCACACCGGTAGAAGTACCGCGCCGCCTGCCGCTTACCCGCCAGGAACTCCCCCTCGGCCCCGTCCGGAGCTCTGCGCGTACGCGAAGCGGGTCGCCCTCAGCCACGCCGCCTGCTCCACGTCCTCGGCCGCCGTCACCGCCACCCGCGCCCGCGCCCAACGCCAGGCGGCGGTACCCGACGTGTCGCAGGCAGAGTTGAAGAAATATGACGCAAGGTGTCAGGCTTTGGGTGAAGCATGGGGTTCATCGGTCGGCGCCGGTGAGAGGCGCCGACCACGGCACAGACAGATGCGGAGAGACAAGGCCTCCATGCGCGAAACCCCACAAGATCTCGAAAAGCTCCAAGCCCTCCTTGACGCCTCCCTCGCCGGCTCCACCTCCCACCTCCGCTCGATCATCAACACCGCGCGCACACTGAACGCGGAGCAGCTCACCCAGGTCCTCACCGGCATGTGCACCCTCGCTCTGTCCAGCGTGACGGCGAAGGGTGAGCCGCGGATCAGCGGTGTCGACGGGCACTTCCTGCGAGGCAAGTGGTACTTCGGCACTGCGCCCGACGCCGCCAAGGCGCGCCACCTCGCGGCGCGGCCCGCCGTCAGCGCCGCACACATGCGCGGTGAGGACCTCGGCGTCTTCACGCACGGCAAGGTGGAGATCCTCAACCCACGCAACGGCGACCAGGCCACGGACTGGCCGGACGTGCTCGCGTACTTGAAGGACTTCTACGGCGACGACCTCTTCGACTGGGACAACGACGTGGTCTACTACCGGCTGCATCCGCACTGGATGACCGTCTATGCCCCAGACATCGCGAAGCTCACCGTGGCGGCCCAGCCCTGATCCACAGCACGGGCCAACTCTTCGACGAAACCTGAGCCGTCCTCGAGGTGCCCAGCGGCGGCAACGACCGCTCCGGGGCGGCGCGGTGGCCGGCTTCGATCCTGGCCGACGTCGGGTTCGCCGAGATCGTTCGGCAGCCGACCGGGGCAGCCCAGGCAGACGCGAAGCCACCAGACGCTCGGCCACGGGCCCGGTGCCGGCGCCCTCAGGCGACATGCCGAAGTGACCGCGAATCTCCTCGCCGAGACACTCCCGAATCTCGCTGCCGCCCGCTCCACCAGCCAGCCTCATCAACGACGGCAAGAGCATGCAGCCGTACTCGTCGACGTTGGTCTCCGCATCGAAGACACCGATGAAGTCCCACTCGTCGAGCAATCGCCGCAACTCGTCCGCCCGCTCGTACATGCGGCGACGATCACATCTCGAAAGGCACACAGCCCGCCGTCGACCAGCAGAGGCGCATGCACTCCTTTGCCGCGATAAGCATGGCGTCGCAGAACAGTTGGTGGACGGCTGTCGCGCATCAGTCGACGAAGGACAAGCCGTCGGCGTATTGCATTGCCGAATTCCGCTCTATCCGAATCGGCATTCGGTAGGTGGCCCGGGTTCACCTCGTCCGATCACGCGGCGACGCCTTCTTCCCCGGGGGGGGCGGGGACAGTGACTCGCCGGAGCAGGAAGTGGCAGATCGGGTACAGCAGGGCGCCGTCGAGGTAGTGGCAGAACATCGCGCCGAGGTACGACGGGCCGCCCCAGGCGTTGCGGGTGAAGTTCGGGTCCAGCCCGGCGAAGACCTGCAGTCCGATGCGCCAGGCCATGTACACCTCCAGCAGTACGAGGAAGGCGACGGCCAGGCAGCGCAGCAAAGCCGGAACGCCGGCCCCGGACCGGAATGTGGCTCCGATCCGTGCTGCCATCGGACGTCCGAGCGGCACGAAGATCACTTTCCAGCCGAGCGGGCTACGGCGGGATGCCACCGCGAACCAGACGGTCACGACCGCGAGGACGCCGAGATGCGGCAGCCACGCCTCAGTGCCCGCGATCTGTGGTTCGAGCGTGTCGGATCGGTGGAGGTACCTCGCGACTCCGCTGGCCAGTCCGGCTATCACGGAAACGGTCGCGGTGAAAACGGCGGGACGGGACAACTGCAGCCGGTGGTTTGTCATGACTGGAACATTGCGCCACACCGACCGGCCCGGGCGTCGCTCTCCAGCATGATCCGGGGCCTCCCTCGGAGGCGGCACGGTCATTCTCGCGCATGACGCCTTCGTCGATACGTTTCGCTAGCGTGATCCACATGCGACTGGGCCGGACCGATCTGCCATCGCCCGATCTGCTCGACATCGCTCTGGCCGTCGGGTCGTTCGGACTGTTCACTCTCCCGGTCCTGCTCCGCGGTTCCGGACATGGGCCGACGGCGGCGATCCTGGTCCTCGGCACCGCCGCGGCCGTGCCGCTGGCGGCGCGCCGGGCGGTCCCGATACCGGTGCTCGTGACGGTGTCGCTGGTCCTCGCCGTGGCGGCGCTGGCCGATGTCGGCTTCACTGTGTTCCACAGCAACGCGGGCCCAGCGTTGGGGATCGCGGTGCTGACCGTGGCCGATCGGCTTCCGCGCGAGGTGTCGCTGCGGGCCAGCGTGGCCGCGGTCGGGCTGGTCACCACGGCGGAATTGATCGCGATGCAGTTGCACCCGGCCACCGGGAAGAACGCGATCCAACTGGTTCTCGCCATTCCCGCCTGGTTGGTGGGGTACGCGTTCGGTACCCGTCGACAGGCGGAGCGTCGGCTGCGCGCGGAGACGGCGGAGCGGGCCCGGGAGGCAGAGCGCCGGGTCCGCGCCGAGGAACGGGTCCGGGTGTCGGCGGACGTCCACGACATCGTGTCGCACACGCTGAGCATGATCGCGGTCCGATCGGGCGTGGCACGGGTGGTGCTCGAACAGCGGCCGGAGGAGGCGCGGGCCGCGCTGTCGGCGATCGAGACGGCCAGCCGCAGCGCTTTGGACGAGTTACGAGCGGTGTTGCACTCGTTGCGGGACGCTTCGGGGAAACCGTTGGGCACGGCGGGTGCGCTGACGGCCGGCCCGGCCGTCGAACGACCGACACTCGCACACATCCGGTCGCTCGTCGACAATCTCCGCGATGACGGCTACCCGATCACGCTCACACTGTCCGAGACGGCCGGCGCACCACCACCGGTCGAGGAGTCGGCCTACCGGGTCGTGCAGGAGGCGCTGACGAACGTGGTCCGCCACGCCGGCCGGGTGACAACATCCGTCGAGGTCACCAGCGGCCCGGACGGACTCAGCATCTCGGTGCTCAACGCCGCCCCCGTCGCCGGTCCGTCCGGGGCCGGGCCCGGCAGCGGACACGGCCTGGCCGGGATGCGGGACCGTGTCGCGTTGTACGAGGGCACCGTCACGGCCGACCCATGTCCGGACGGTGGTTACGCAGTGCGCGTTCAGTTCCCACTACAATCAACGAGCCGGACGGCACACGCTGACCGCAGCGAGGGGAAGCGCCGTGGCTGAACCGGCGGTCGGCGTCGACGGCACTACCGAGCCGATCCGTGTCCTGGTCGTGGACGACGAGGCGCTGGTACGAGCCGGATTCCGGGTGCTCCTGGAAACCTCACCAGGGCTCACGGTGGTCGGCGAGGCATCCGACGGTGCCGCGGCGGTCCGGCAGAGCCGTGCACTTCGGCCGGACGTCCTGCTCATGGACATCCGCATGCCGGTCATGGACGGCCTCGAAGCCACCCGGCACATCGCCGACGACGACAGCATCGACGCCCGTGTGCTGATCGTCACGACCTTCGGTGAGGACGCGCACGTCTTCGCTGCGCTGCGTGCCGGAGCAAGCGGTTTCGTACTCAAGGACACCCCTCCGGAAGACCTGCTCAGCGCCATCCGCATCATCGCCGGTGGTGAGGCCCTGCTGACCCCACGGGTGACCACCCGACTGGTCGCGGAGTTCGTGCGAAGCACGTCCGGCCACACCTTGGCAACCGCACCGGGAGCGCTCGACGAACTGACCGAGCGCGAACGGGAAGTGCTGGTTCAGGTTGCGGCAGGCCGGTCGAACGCGGAGATCGCCGAACACTCCACCGTCAGCCTCAACACGGTGAAGACCCACGTGAGCCGACTGCTGCTCAAATTGTCGGCCCGTGATCGAGCCCAGCTCGTCGTGTGCGCCTACGAGGTCGGTCTAGTGGTGCCGGGAAAGTGAGAGGATGCCGTCGTGATGTGGCAGACCGACACCGTCACTTTGAACGGAAATCAGTTCCCGGGTGATCCGCAACGGCGTGTGGCCAACGCACTGTCATCCCGACCGGGCGAATTGGCCGAGCTGATCGTGTCGTGTCGGTGGCTACTCAACGTGCTGACGACCGTGCGGGAAGCTGGTCTACCGGACGCGTGGGTAGGGGCGGGTGTTCTGCGGGATCTCGTCTGGGGCCAACGGTATGGAGCCGGCTTCAACCCCCGGGACGTTCGGGACGTCGACGTTGCATTCTTCGACGCCAGCGACCTCACCCCGGGCAGCGACGTCGCGGCAACCGAGCTCCTACGACGCCATGATCCGGCGGTCCCGTGGGAGGCGACCAACCAAGCCGCGGTGCACATCTGGTACGAGGGCGTGTTCGGCACGGGTCCAGTCGATGCACTCGGATCCGTAGCCGATGCCGTGGCCACCTGGCCCGAAACCGCTACCTGTGTCGCCGTGCGTCTCGACTCTGCCGAGACACTGCACGTCTGTGCCCCGCGTGGGCTGGAGGACCTGCTCGATGGGGTATGGCGGCGCAATCCACGAAGGATCACGGTCGAGCTTTCACGAGCGCGTCTCTCGCGCCATGACCCCAGCAGACGCTGGCCGCAAGTCACTGTCGTTCCGCCGTAGCCGTACAGCCATCCGTACAGCCAAGTCGACCCACCAACTCCGATCTTCCTCTAGCCCCAAGGCCGCAGGTTCGAAATCCTGCCGGGCGCACCTCCACCACCGCAGTTCAGCGGCCTATCAGCTCTGAGGCAAGACGATCACCGCAGCCCTCGTGAGGCCAGGTCAGCCGAAGACGAAACGTCCGGTAATGCCGAAGATCGGATACGGGACGCCTGCCGCCGCCGGTCGAATCAGACCTGGCAGCATGACGTCCGTGGATCACTACGGGCTCTTGCGGCGAGCCGCGACCGACGCGGGCTTCACCGAGACGGAGACGGCGACGTTCGCCGGACTGCTGCGCTTCGCCATCTGGACAAGTCAGCAGTACAACGGCGAGCTCGCGGCGCATTCTCGGGATCTGCCGCCCCAGCGGCCCGCCGACCTGCTCGTCGGCCAGGCCGGCGGCCTGCCGCAGCTCCCGGTCGGCATGCCGTGGCCCACCGACCCAGAGGGCTACCCGCTGCCGTTCGTCGCGTCTTTCGACTGTGCCGCACTGCCGCGGGTCGAGCGCCTGCCGCTACCGTCGGACGGCTCTCTGCTGGTGTTCCTGCATCACGAAGAGGACTACGACGTCTGTGAGCGCAGCGACGAGCAGCAGTACGGGAGGCTGCTTCATGTCCAAGCCGGCACGGAGACCACAGCGCAGCTGCCAGCTGACTACGCTGCCCATCCCTACTACGCGGACCGTGACTTCATCGCTCCCGAGCAGGACCTTTTCGGCGTCGTCCAGGCCGCCCTGCCCTCGTGGTTGACTGCGGAGGATGCGGACCTGTCCGTCTTTGCGCAGCAGCTGGCTCGCGACATGCCGCATCGTCGGGAACTGTGTGCCCTGGTCGACCGGCTCTGGCCGGCCGCCGACTCCGCCGCCTTCCAGTTCGGCGGCTACTCGTGGCACACCGGTGGCGTGTCCTACGGCCACCTGTACAACGATCCTGAGCTGGAGATGGCGGAGAAGAAGCTTCGAGGCCGCCTCACCGGCATCGACCGCGCCCAGGAGGCCTTCCTCGTGGAACAGGAGTTGCAGCGGGTCCGCCGGGAGTGGCTCCCGTTGGTGCAGTTCGAGACCCGTGACGACGTCTACTTCGGCCGCTTCATGATCCGCGTCGAGGACCTCGCCGCCCAGCGGTTCGACCGCGCTGTCTCCTGGACCGAGTTCACCGAGTGAGCGAGGAGAGGTGCCGGCCGGGTCAACGTGCTGCATCGCTGTCGGGAGCAGCGGCGGCTCCGGCGGAGCGTGGATCTCGCGATGGCTCTGTCGGCCGCAGGTCCGGGGCGAGTCGTTCCCCTGCGCAAGGTTGTCACGCCGGTGGCGGTAGACCAGGCCGAACCGGGGATCCCGGAACTGGGTCGGGCAGGCCAGGTATCCGACGTCGGTGAAAATCACCTCGAGACTGTGGTGGTAGGTCAGTTCAGCGCGGAGCGGACGCCCAGGCCGACGAGGACGGCGCCGGTGATGCGGTCCAGCGCGCGGCGCACCCGGTCGGTGCGCAGCAGCCGCGCGGCCGCCCCGGTGACCGCCGTCCAGCCGGCCAGCCATCCGGTGTGCAGCACGGCGTGCGCGGTGGCGAGTAGCAGCATGGGCGCCAGCACCGGCCCGGAGGGATCGAGGAACTGCGGGGCCAGGGTCAGGTAGACGGCGGCCGCCTTGGGATTCAGCACGTTCCCGAGCAGCCCCTGGAGGTACGGATGCCGGGCGCGCCCCGGGAGCCGACGCCATCCTGTCGGGGCGGGCGGCGCCTCAGGTGCGGCGGGCCGCCGGCGGGTCGCGGAGACCAGCAGCCAGAGGCCCAGCCCGACGAGGTAGGCGGCGCCAGCCAGCTTGACGGTCCAGAACGCCTGCGACGAGCGCAGCACCAGCGCCGCCAGGCCGGCTGCGGCCAGCACGGCGTGCACGTACAACCCGGTCACCGTACCGAGGATGACCCACCAGCCCTGGCGCCGGCCGCCTGCGCCCACCTGCGAGACGACCAGCGCGAAGCTGGTGCCGGGAGTGAGCGTGATCGGCGCGACGGCGAGCGCGAAGCCCAGCATGCCCATCCCGGTCACCGGTCAGACCACCACCCGGTAGTGGGTGGTGAGCAGCCCGGCGTCGTCGTACACGTGGAAGGCGACGCCGGGCGGTTGCCGCTGGTCGGTCAGCGGCCCCTCGCCCTCCCACGGCATCCGGAGGGTTGATACCACGCCCGGCGCGATGCGCAGGGGGCGGCCGGCGAAGGTGCTCGCCGCGGCGGTGTGGAAGTGCCCGGTCAGCACGGCGACGACCTGCGGGTGGGCGGCGACCAGGTCGGCGAGCGGATCGGCGGGCAGCAGCCGCGAGTCGTCGATGACTGGGTGGTGCAGCGCGACCGGCGGGTGGTGGAAGGCGACGAAGACCGGGACGTCGGCCGCCACGGAGGCGAGCTGATCGCGCAGCCAGCCCATGGTCTCCTCGTCCAGGTGCCCGTCGTCGCGCCCCGGAATGGTGGAGTCGGCGAGCAGGAACGTGGCGCCGGCGACGTCGTGGCGGCTGTTGATCGGGCGGTCACCGCTCGCGGCCTCGCCCAACAGCCCCTTGCGGTACGCGTCGCGCACATCGTGGTTGCCGGGGCAGACCAGCACCGGGTGTGGCGACGCGAAGAGCTTGGCGGCGAGTTCGTACTCGGACACCTGCCCGTTGTCGGCGATGTCCCCGGTGATCAGGATGGCGTCGACCGGGCGGGCCAGGTTGTGCAGGTAGTCCATGACCCGGGCGGTCCGCTCGGCCGAACGCGGGTGGTCATCGAGATGGGTGTCGCTGAGGTGCGCGATGGTCAGCACGATTCCCCCTAATGGGATTAGGCGCTTTATGCGTTAGGGACGCTACACTGGCTTCGTGGAGATCCACAATTCGCAGCGCGACGACAGGAGAGTCATGTCTGGCCAGCTCACGCTCGCCCTGGCCGGCACCATCCGGCACGACGGCAACGGCGGCGTGACCGACGACCTCGCCGACGCCCCCGGGCTCGCCCGGTGGCTGCGCCAGCAGGCCGAGCCGCTACGGCGCTACGACGACGACCTCGCACCGCCGGCCGGCCTGCCCGACGAGCAGGCCCGGCTCGACGTGGTGGCGCTGCGCCGCGCCGTACGCACTCTGCTCGCCCGCGCGGTCGCGCCGGCTCCGCCCAGCCGGGCCGACCACTCATCGCTGCTCACCCCGGCCGAAGCGGTGCGGCACCTCAACGACGCCGCCGGACGGCTGCCCACCAGCCCGCGGCTGCGCTGGCCGGACGACGCGGCGCCGACCCTCACCCGGCACTCGGCCCCGGCGGAGCTGCGGATACGGCTCACTGCGGCACTGGCCCGCGCCGCCGTCGACCTCCTCGCCAGCCCCGAGCGGGAACGGCTACGCGCCTGCCCGGCGCCGCGCTGCGTGCGGTACTTCCTCCAGGAACACGCGCGCCAGCAATGGTGCAAGCCGTCCTGCGGCAACCGCGCCCGCGTCGCCCGCCACTACCAGCGGCACCAGGCCGAGCGGTAGCCGCAAACGACCGGTCACTGGGCTACCTCAGCCCGGACGATTTACGAAACCGCCTTGCACAGCCGCCAGACGGAGCCGCACTGACCTGCCGCCGTCCGAGGGCCTGGCCAATATCAATGGCTCCGGGGCGGCACGGCGCGGTGGCCGGCTTCGATCCTGGCCGACGTCGGGTTCGCCGAGATTGTTCGGCAGCCGACCGGGGCAGCCCAGGCAGACGCGAAGCCACCAGACGCTCGGCCACGGGCCCGGTGCCGACGCCCTCGGGCGACATGCCGAAATGACCGCGAATCTCCTCGCCGAGACACTCATCAACGACGGCAAGAGCATGCAGCCGTACTCGTCGACGTTGGTCTCCGCATCGAAGACACCGATGAAATCCCACTCGTCGAGCAATCGCCGCAACTCGTCCGCCCGCTCGTACATGCGGCGACGATCACATCTCGAACGGCACACAGCCCGCCGTCGACCAGCAGAGGCGCGTGCACTCCTTTGCCGCAGATCGGGCGGGCGCTCGGTCACCTCGGCACCGCCCGGCCGAGCAGGTCGTGACCGTCGCCGGCTGATCGCCATACCGGCATCCAGGAGTCTTGCGGGGAGGATCCCCCACCCGATCGCGACCCGCCAGGAGCCTAGGATCATCCCGGTGACCATCCTCGAACGGCGGCCCGCCGACGTCCCGACCGACGAAGCCCGGCTCGACGAGGCCCTGCGGTTCCTCTCCGGTGCGCCGGTCGCACTCGACGTCGCCGCCAAGCGGCTCGCCCGCGGCAGCGGCGTCTACGCCTGGTGGGCTGCTCCCTCGGTCCTCCCCGACCTCCCCGGACCACCGAACGACAGCGACCCGTCGTGGCGGATGCTCTATTTCGGCCGGGCGACCAGCCTGCGGGGCCGGGTCCTGCGCAACCACCTGAGGCGTTCGGGCAGTTCGACCCTGCGCCGCACATTGGCCGGTCTCCTCGTGTCCGAGGGCTACCGGACGACCTGGACCGACCGGGTCGTCCTGGTTCCCGAGGACGAGGCACGGCTGACCGCGTGGATGCACGAGCACCTGCGCCTGACCTGGGCGGAGGATGCCGAACCGGCGGACATCGAGGCCGAACTCGTCCGGCGCCTGCACCCTCCGCTCAACGTCCACGGCGTCGACCCCGAGCACATCCAGGCGGCAGTGGTCGCCGCCAAGAACGCCTACAACGCCAGCAGCGGCCCTGCCCAGCCTTAGCCAAGCCCGCAACCCGACGGGCTTCGCGCCGCATCCCATCCGGGCCGAGCAGACGCCTGCTCATCCGCTGACCGGAATTGCAGTAGCCGCATTCGATCCCTGGTCGGCTATCGTCGCGCCGTGGCACAGACGAGGCAGTACGCCTATGTCGGGCCGGCCGAGTTCCGTGAGCGGGTGGTCGCGGTGGACGCTGTCACCGTGCACTCGATCGCCTCGCTCGACGAGTGGCTGGCTGGGCGTGACCCTGGAGACCTCGGCGAACCGGTCACGTTCGTTGTCGATCTCGACGGCATGCTCAGACTGGCGCCGCGTCGGAGCGAACACATCGCCCTTGCCGGTGGTCGGGACGTGCTTGCGGCAGGTGAGATGGCGTTTGCTTCGGCCGGTGGCGGCTGGCGCGCCGGCGAGGTCACAAACCAGTCGACCGGCTACTGCCCCGATCCGGACTGCTGGCCCGCTGTGGCGAAGGCACTCGACCGAATCGGCGTACCCCACCCTGGTCGCTTCACCGACCGGGTCATCTTTCGTCGTTGCCCCGGCTGCGGTGAGCGCAACATCGTGCGCGACGACGACTTCACCTGCGCCCTGTGCGGTGGCACCCTGCCCGCACGGTGGAACCTGACGTCCGGCTGACGGCGTCCGGCACCAAGCCGGCCAACGAGGCCCTGTCGGTGACGAGCACGTTCCCTGACTACCGCTTGATGCCGGCATCACCGGGCTGGAGCGCGGCGGCGACGAGACGGAGTCGTTCCGGCGACAGATCACCTCCGTGACGGCGGTAGGTGGCCGATCCGAGGCCGACGAGGACGCCGTCCACGTACGTCCACCGGCACGGCCCCCAGTACCTGAGGTTGTTAAGCAGTTCTTCACTGAGCTGACGCACACCGGACCGGGCGCCGAGAGTGGCCAGGGCTTCCGCTGTCAGGTCGACGGCCGTGCTCGGGCGGCTGCTGTCGGCACAGGCCGGAACGAGCAGGAGCAACCGCTCGGCCGGCCTGTGGTCCGGATCCGGCTGCCGCGCTGCGGCGACCACCTCCTGCCATGCGAACGCCGGCCCTCGGAAATGTCCCTCCATCGCGGCGAGGGGGATCGACACGTCGCCGGTGCCGGGGTCGAGCACATAGTCGACGCCACCGTCGTCCTCGTAGTTGCGCATGACGACGTGCAGGCGACAGCCCTCGGCGAGCGGTAGCGAGATCACCGGCCATCGGTCCGGGTCGAGGAATACGTCGACGATCGGCTCCAGATCGGCTGGATCGACACCGAAGGCGTCCGGTGCCGACGCGGCTCCGCCGACGGTGGCGAGGAAGGCGGGCCAGAACATCGCCTGCGACATCACGTCTGACCCGTCGACCAGCGGCGACCGCAGGATCGGCGGTTCGTATCCGTCCAGGTATCCGGGGATGATCACCTGGCCGTCAGTGCGGCTTCCAGGTCCCGGCGAGTCAGGGCGGAGCGGAGCTGCAGTCCCTCGGCCGCCAGGTTCTCCCGCCCACCCTGCTCGCGGTCGATGGCGCAGACCACCGTCTCCACCTGGGCACCGACCGAGCGCAGGTGTCCGCACGAGGCCAGAAGCGCGCCTCCCGTGGTCACGACGTCCTCGATCACCACGACCCGCAGACCGTCCACCGGCCCACCCTCGGCCACCTTCGCGGTGCCGTACTCCTTCGCCTGCTTGCGCACGAACACCGTCGGCAGCCCGGTCAGCTGCGACATCACCGTGGCAATCGGGATGCCGCCCATCTCCATGCCCGCCAGCACGTCGCACTCCGGCAGCAGGGCCACCATCGCCTCGGCGACCTCGCGCAGCAGCTCCGGCTTCCCCTCGAACAGGTACTTGTCGAAGTACTCGTCGCTGACCTGCCCGGATCGAAGATGGAACCGGCCGGTGAGGTGGCAGGTGTCGTAGACACGGCGCGCGAGCGGGTGAGTCACCGGCCCAGTCTCGCACCCGTCACACGATCCGTCGGATGCGTACCCTCGGACGCTCGTTGCGCAGGTGACCCAGCTTGTGCTGGCGGACCTGCTCCTCCCACGCCTCCTGGTCGTACTCCGGATCCGGCGCCGTCCACCGGTGCGATCCGTCGCTGTAGTGGAACTTCTCGTCGCCGGCCCGCAACACGCTCACCGCACCCACCCCAGGAAACGCCGGTGCAACGTCCCCGCCGGCGCCCAGCTCAGATCCGCCGTCGCCCGCACCAACTGCGCCCCCAGATACACCGCCAGCGACACCGGCGCACCCTCGTACTCCGCAAGAAGCTCCCGCCGCCGCGTCGCGCACGGCCACGGCGCACCGCACCCACCGCACGTCCAGACCGGCAGCACCGGCCCGTGGGTGCTCACCCGCGCACCCCCAGGAAGCGGGCGACGCTCGCGCGCGCCTGCCGGCTGGTCGCCCAGGCGACCTGCCAGCAGGGGTACGGAGTCAGCCGTGCCCACCACAGCCGGCAACCCACGCACCTCCCGTCCAGACCCCGTACGTGCACCGCCAGGATCGCCTGTTCCGCGGTGCTCACTGGTCCTCCTGCGACGGCCAGTGACCGCGATTGATCGGTACGCGGTGGCGGTTGCGGCACGGCAGGTCCGCACCACACCGGCACACCCACCGCCACTTCCGCCATGACCACTTCGGGCGGTGGCGCCTCGCGAGCGTCATTGCAACAGCGACCACGTACTGGTCGTAGGTGACTCGTCTCCACGGTGGTGTCCTCTCCCGCATCGCCGATTCCTCCGACGGGCAGCGGTACTCGCCCGGGCCGCGAATCGCGGACCGGATCTGGAACGTTCGGTAACTGCGACGCTACGATCACGGCGTCGATCACTGGACTCACCAGCGGTACGAGTGAGCCGATCAGGAACGCCACCAACGCGGTCCGCTTCCGGCGAAACGTCGACCACCAGTCAACGTAGGGATGTCAGTTGGCAGGTCACCGCAGTTCCACGCCGCATCGAGGCGAGGTGACGGGCTATCTCCTGAAGCTCGTTCGGGAATCCGTGCCGCTCACCCAAGAACAACTCGCCGCGCATCTGGACGTGGACCGGGTGACCGTTCAGAGCTGGGAGTCGGGGCGCAGACCGTTCACCGCCGTGCCATTCGGTCAGGCCGTTGCGATTCGCCAGCGGCTCGGACGCCTCGGAGCGAACACGAAGCTGCTGGCCGCCCTCGACGATGCCGCCGAGGCAGACCTCATCCTTGCGGCGCTCCTCCGGGACGACGCGGGCCGATCCCCCATCGCCGAACAACCTCTCGGCTGGTCGGTGCTGACGCACCGTCTGACCGACCTGATCCTCTGGAGCGTTCTCGGACAGACGCCAACCTTCATCAGGAGCCTCCCCACACTTCACCGGCGACGCGGCCCTGTGGCTGCTGCCCCGCTCTTGTCCGCCGACGAGCGGAGGGCCTTCTTCGCACTCCTCCGCACGCTCGCCGAACGTTCGGCGTCCGAACGCGAGCCAGATGTTCTGCTGCACCGGCAAGCCTGCTTCCTTGCCGGCATGGATCCCACAGGCGCGTCCGCGTCATGGCTCGCCGAAGGCAGCACCCGGACGGCTCGTCGGATCACCGGCTTCCACACTTGGTCACCGTTGTGGCCCGACATGCGGTCGATGGTGACTTCCCTCGCGAACCAGGGAGACCCCGAGCCGCTGAGAGACTTCATCACCCGCGCCCACCCGGACGATGCCTGCGAGCGGGCCGCGCTCAACTACTCCGCCTACTGGGTCGGTGAGATCCCGTACCGGCATCGCGACGACTCGTTCATGCCCGCCGCTCTCGGCGACTGGCGAGGAGTCGTGCTGTTCCGGCACCTGGTTGGGCGCCTCACCATCGGCCATCCGTTTGTGGACCTCAACGTGCACAACCTCTGGGCTCTGCTCATGGCGAGGCGCGGGCTCACCCACGACGACCTCGCGACCGGGCAAACACTGTCCGACCGGTGCGCCACGCTGCTCGACAGCGACCAGCTATCCAGGCAGTCACGACAAGAACTAACGTCTATCCTCTACAGCCTCCGTGCTGACGGAGTCACCGGTACAGGGACGGGCAGATGAGCGAGGACCAGGACGCCGCAGGAGCCATGAGCTTCATCTTCGAGGCCGGCGTGCTCAAGCGCGCCGCCCGGACCGGATGGTGGTTTGCCGGTGTGAAGCACCCGGAGTCCATCGCCGAGCACTCGTTCCGAACGGCGCTCATCGGCATGATGCTCGCGGCGATGGAGGGCGCCGACCCGGGCCGAGTCTCGATGTTGTGCGTCCTCCACGACACACAGGAAACCCGGATCACCGACATTCCGCACATCGCCAAGCGCTACCTCACCGCCGCACCCAACACCGCCGTCACCGCCGACCAGGTCGCCGACTGCCCGCCCACCGTTGCCGACGTAATCAACGCTGCCGTTGCAGAGTACGAGGCCGGCGAAACCCTGGAGGCGGTGGTGGCCCGCGACGCGGACAAGTTGGAGTGCCTCGTCCAAGCGGTCGAGTACCGGCAGCAGGGAGTCTCGGACGTTCAGCGCTGGATAGACAGTTCCCGGGATGCACTCAAAACAGCCTCTGCTCACCGGCTCGCGGACGTCGCCCTCACCAGCGGCTCGATGCCATGGCTACACCGCCCGACCGCGAAGTGAACGTTGAGTAGGCCCCTCCGCGTCGGACTGCCTGGCAGCGGCCCGGTACCGCACCTAAAAGGAAACTCGCATTATCACGAACCCGACTTCAGCGATCACCAGTAAATCGCCACGAATTCGACTTCAAGCTTGCGAGTCGCCGCGACGCTAGGAACTTCGGGAGCAATGACGGCCTGGCTCGAGCCCTTTACGGCCTGTGCCGCAATCTCGTTCTGGGCAAGTTGCCGAGCAAGTCGAACCACATCTCGATCAATCGTCGGGTCGACGGCGTGGGCCACCATATCGAATGCAGCCCTACGCGACTCTAGGTTCGCGGCATCGGCCAGCATAGGAACCGCCTGAGTAACCGTTGCCTGCAACATTGCTTCATCCAGCGTCACTCCTGAGTCGAGGGCCAGCCTTCTGCCGAAGTCAGAGAGAGCTCTCGTCAGATCATCAGCTAAGGCGACCCCGCCATCCTCCGAAGCGTCAGCCGGTGTAAATTCTTCGGGCAGCAAGGACAAAAATTCACCGACATTGATTGACATCGTCTCTAGAACGTCGGCGAGCTTAACCGGTTGCCAACTGTCGCGCAGAGCGGCGACCTCGACTCGAATGTAGGCCGTATATGACTGTTGACCAAAGAGCACCCGCCGCAGGTCTCTAGAATAAGAGGAGAAGTTGGTTACTCCCACTACCTCCAGCGGCCTCAGCTCGTTCATGACACTACCGCTTGGGTCAAGCACGCGTCGATCCACAATGAACTCATCACCAGAGATATTCAGAATCGCAAAATCCCTACTTGTCCCGCAGATCGGCACGAGGCCGACGAGTAGGCTATCGATGACTTCAAGACTGTGAACAACTTGGTCGTACTCCGTCTTATTGATCCCGAAGATTGCCTCGCGACCCTTTACGATTTCCACAATGGAGGAGGCAGCGGCGACGAGTTGATACGCTCTGTCCGCGCTAAGGATCACATCAAGCTCGAGCACGTCGCCACGGGCAAGATCTTTCAGCGCCACCAGTTGACCGTGCCGCGCAAGCTTCTTGCGGTGGCGCAGCACGTCAGCCTGGGTCGCAAGAGAGCACGACTTGACTTCGCGCCTCTGCCGCTTGCGGTCGGTTCTGAGCAACAGCTCTTCGTCTCCGCCAGTGCGCAGATCGCGAAACGTACTTTGGATGACGGCTTTACGGACGACCTCATGGGCGGCCGTCTCGGCGTTCTTGGCCCGAAATTCCGTACTGAACTTGAAGCTTTTGCCTGACGAGCCCGCGATTGTCTTCGATTCGCGCTCGGTAGAACGAGTGAAGGTCTCTTTAACAGATTCTTTTATCGCGCCGTCGCGAGACGCAATCAGGCTGGTCACGCTGACTTCATCCAAGTAGACGAACTCACGTCGCTGCTTAGCCCACCGGCGACTCCGCCTGCGAAAGATCATGAGTGTGGGCCCCTTTCCGGCGCCATAGGAGCGCGCTGCACCCGCTGCATTCCCTCGTACACATCCTCGCGGCAAAGCGCTACACGTCCGTCAAGGGCAGCCAAAATCGCGGCTTCGGTCCAGATCGCGGCAATGTCGGAGGAAGTCCAGCCTGACGTCGCCTCGGCTAACGCGAACGGGTCGACCGGCTCAGAGAATTTGATGTGCCGTGACGATGCCTCGCAAATAGCGACCCGGTCCATGATGCCGGGAAGCGTAAATTGGATCTTATGGGAGAGTCGTCCAGGCCGCAGGAGCGCGCTGTCGAGGCTCTCGGCCAGGTTCGTGGTTGCGATCACCATCACCCGTTCAAAGGCGGAGAATCCGTCCAGCAGTGACAAGAGTTGACCAACAAGGCGGTTGGTTGCCTCGTGCGTCGAGTTGCCTCGCCGGGAAAATAGGCTGTCGATCTCGTCAAAGAAGAGGATCGCTGGAGCATTCCGCCGGGCATGGTCAAAGATGTTCCGCAGGGTTCGTTCGCTCTGTCCGATCCACTGGTCGATGATCGTCGGTCCAGCAATGTTATAGAAGGTAGCACCTGCCAATTCGGCCAACACCTTAGCGAGATGAGTCTTGCCTGTTCCAGGCGGGCCGGTGAAGAGCATTCCCTTGATCGGGTTAGCGCCTATCTCCTTTATCCGATTAGCCGGATCAAGTGCAACCTTTACGAGATTCGAGGCGCGGCTCACAATTTCCGAAGAGCCGCCGAAATCATGGAGGGTCAGCTGTCCAGCGGGCTTCACCACTAGCGACTCGACATCGAATGCATCACGATCAGCAAGGCCGAGGCGATCAATAGCGCGCTCGGACAATAATCTTCCTGGGCGACCTGCGCTGTCGATCTCGACTGTCTGCCCTACCTCGAAGGGAGGTGAAGACCTCTGCGTGTACGCCTTTAGATGACCGTCTACCTCCATAACCACACGGTCGCCGGTAACATGCCGAACCGTTCCGACTTGTGCTGCAGCACCCCAGAGCTCATCGGAGACCTTCTCCGGCGCCATCCCATCCCGGCAAAACAGGACATCGCCTACCGCAAAATCCTCATAGTCCGAGAGCGTGATGGTCCCCGACTGGCCGTCCTGAAGATCCACCCAGAGGCGCGATTTCTCTGGTTCGACCAACCGAACCTTGACTAGCTTTCCTGCCGTGTTCAAGAGGCACCTGATGAGGAGTGTTGTGGTGATGTGATGAGGCTTGGATCATAACTGCGGGTGTGACAACGCCAGACGGAGGGGGTGGCCCTGCTGGCGCACAACCATCGCGGCGGACGCTGCAGGCTCACCTATCCGTGCCGCAATACGTAATCCCGCATTCCTTCAGCACGAAACCGCCGTTACTTCGCGGTACTGGCCCGGTCCGCTCAGAACCAGCTCTCGCGCATGTCCAGCGTGGTCCGGTCCAGCCCTTCCAGCAGGTCGAACTGCGCCCCCACCTTCGGCAACTCCCACCTGAAGAAGTACCGCGCCGCCTGCCTCTTCCCCGCCAGGAACTCCCCCTCGGCCCCGTCCGGTGACCCCAGTGCCTCCACCGCGAGCACCTGCTCCAGCCACATCCACGCGATCACCACGTGCCCGACCGCCTCCAGGTAGACCGAGGCGTTCGCCAGCGCCAGCTCCGGATCGCCCGGTGCCCACAACCGCCGCGTCACCACGGCGATCCGGTCCACCGCGGCGGCGAGCTGACCGGCCAGCTCCGAGGCGAACCCCTCCGCCTTCCACGCCCGGGTCACGGTGCCGCGAATGGTCTCCAGCAGCAGTTCCAGCGCCGCGCCGTCGCGCATGCTGACCTTGCGGCCGAGCAGATCGAGGGCCTGGATGCCGTGGGTGCCCTCGTGGATGGCGTTGAGCCGGTTGTCGCGCCAGTGCTGTTCGACGTCGTAGTCGCGGGTGTAGCCGTACCCGCCGTGCACCTGGATGGCCAGGTCGTTGGCGGCCAGGCACCACTGGGCCGGCCAGCTCTTGGTGATCGGGGTGAGCAGGTCCAGCAGCAGCTGTGCCCGTTCGCGGTCGGCCTCGGCGGGCGCGGTCTTCTGCTCGTCGAGCAGCCGTCCGCAGTAGAGCACCAGCGCGAGCGCGCCCTCCACGTAGCTCTTCTGCGCCAGCAGCATCCGGCGTACGTCGCTGTGGGCCACGATCGGCACCTGCGGCGTGGTCGGGTCCTTGTCGGCGACCGGCCGGCCCTGCGGGCGCTGCCGGGCGTACGCGACGGACTTCAGGTACGCGGTGTAGCCGAGTGCTGTGGCGCCGGCCCCGATGCCGATGCGCGCCTCGTTCATCATGTGGAACATGACCGCGAGCCCCTGGTGCGGCTGCCCCACCAGGTAGCCGACCGCTCCGGCCCGCCCGTACGGCCGGTGCACGCCCTCGCCGAAGTTCAGCAGCGTGTTGGTGGTGCCCCGGTAGCCGAGCTTGTGATTGAGGCCGACCAGCACCACGTCGTTGCGCGGCCCGAGGTTGCCGTCCTCGTCGAGCAGCACCTTCGGCACGATGAACAACGACAGGCCCTTCACGCCGGGCGGCGCGCCGGGGATACGGGCGAGCACCAGGTGCACGATGTTCTCGGCCAGCTCGTGGTCGCCGCCCGAGATCCACATCTTGGTGCCGACGATCCGGTAGGTGCCGTCGTCCTGCGGCTCGGCCCGGGTGGTGAGGTCGGTCAGGGAACTGCCGGCCTGCGGCTCGGACAGGCACATGGTGCCGAAGAAGCGGCCCTCGACCATCGGGCGGACCCAGGTGTCGATCTGCTCGGCGCTGCCGTGGGCGAGCAGCAGGTTGGCGTTGCCGAGGGTCAGCATCGGGTACGCCGACGTGCCCACGTTCGCGGCCTGGAACCAGGCGAAGGCGGCGGCGGCCACCGTGTGCGGCAGTTGCAGGCCGCCGACCGACTCGTCCATGGTGGCGGCGAGCAGCCCGGTCTCGGCGAACGCCTCCAGGGCGGCCTTCACCTGCGGAATGGTCCGCACGCGCTGCCCGTCGAACGTGGGTTCGCCGGTGTCGGCGGCCCGGTTGTGCGGGGCGAAGCGTTCGGCGGCGACCCGGGCGGCGAGGTCCAGCACCTCGTCGACGGTCTCCCGGGTGTGCTCGGCGTAGCGGGGCCGCTCGGTCAGCCGGGTCACGTCCAGCCAGTCGTGCAGCAGGAATGCGAGGTCACGGCGGGACAGCAGCAGATCGGACGAGGACAATGTGGACTCCTTCCGGTCAGCCGCGGCGCAACCCGGCGACGGCCTCCCGCAGGTCATCCTGACCGATCGGAGCCGGTGGCGCACCCTCCGCCGCCTCCCGGAGCGCCTTGGCGAGTTGCACCCGGCGCAGCACCTCGCGGAGGTCCGCGCCGGTCAGCCCCGCTGTGTCGGCGGCGAGCGCGGCCGGGTCGAGGTCGTCGGCGAACATCCGAAATCCTGGCCGCTCGTGCTTGTCGATCAGTTCGCGGACCATCTTGGTGAGGATCTCCGCGCGTCCGGCCTCGTCCGGCGCCGGAATGGCGATCTTCAGGTCGAAGCGGCCGGAGCGGATCAGCGAGGCGTCCACGCGCTGCGGGAAGTTGGTGGTGGCGACCACGATGACGTCGGGGTTCTCCTCGAACAGCGTGTTCATCTCCTGCTTGAAGATGCCCGCGACGGCGTTGACCGCCTGGCTGGCCGCGTCGCCGCCCGCACCGGCGTAGCTGATGATCGAGTCGAACTCGTCGAACAGCATCACCGTCGGCCGCCGGTAGCGGCGTGCCTCCCGGAAGATGCGCTTGATGTTGCGTTCCGAGCCGCCGAGGTACTTGTCCAGGATCTCCGGGGTCCGGATCTCCACGAAGTCCGCGCCGACCTCGTTCGCCAGCGCCCGGGCCAGCATGGTCTTGCCGGTGCCGGGCGGCCCGTACATCAGGACGCCCTGCGGCCGGCGCGCACCCCAGCGGGCCATCGCCGCCGGGTGCCGGAACGACACCGCCACCTCGCGGAACCGCGCGACCACGTCGGGCAGGCCGCCGACCTGGTCGAGGGTCACCGCCGCGCTGCGCGGCCCGGCCGCCGCGACCGGTCGCCGCCCCACGAGGTACGTCCGTCCGCGCAGCACCGTCGGCTCCTCGCTGTCGCCGGACAGCTCGCGTACGGCCTGGAGCAGCAGACCGAGCATCGCCCGCAGGTGCGCCGGGCGCACCTCCGCGCTGGGCACGTCGGCGCGGATGCGTACCGTGCCGTTGTCCTGGTCGACGCGCGGCCGCAACCCCGCCTCCTCGGCGGCGCGCAGCACCTCCCGGCCGGCCGGGTCGCGCGGCGGCGCGACGAGCGTGGC